>CAYGIB010000025.1:0-11554 GCA_964349735.1 uncultured Oscillospiraceae bacterium
CGACGGACAGGCAACTCCGTCAGCACAAGGACATGTTACGCGGGCACAAGCACTAGCGAATTCAGCGGGTGTGAGGTGTGTTAGTCCGCTGTGTGGACGATACTCGTTGTAGTCCGTTCTCCAGGTCTCTATCTTCTTTTTTGCATCTTCTAAGGACATGAACCAGGTTACATTCAGACCCCTCATCCCGGAAACTTCCTTTGAACGATTCAATGTGCGCATTGTCAGTGGGTGTCCCCGGTCTGGAGTAGTCCAGATGCACATGATTCAGATATGCCCAGACATCCAATGACCGTGAAATGAACTCCGGTCCATTATCCACTTTTCTCCGTTCCGGAAGTCCTCTGGTCGACTTCAGACCGTCCAGTGATGTGTATTCCGGTCGAGCTGGATGGTCCAGCAGGCCTTGCGTTCACTGACCTGAAACGCCTTCTGCAGATATCGGACAACCTCTCGACGACCAGCAGGCCTTAGAATTTTTTTGAGAGGACATCCTGTAGCATAACCTTATCCAGACTCAGATCTGCCACGAGCTTTTTGAGCCGGGTGTTTTCTTCTTCCAACTGTCGCAGTCTCTTCATGTCACTGGGCAGCATCCCTCCGTATTTGTTTTTCCAGCGGTAGAAGGTCTGTTCGGTGACCCCGATCTTCCTGCAAACTTCTTGAACCGGTGCGCCCAGTTCAACCTGCTTGAGTACGAATGCAATTTGTTCTTCTGTGTGTCTTTGCTTCTTCATTTTTCTTCCACTCCTTTTATCTTATTTTATCGTTTTTCTAACATTCAGAGTGGACTATGTTTTTAGGGTGAAGGCCAATGTTCCGTGAGATAACGAATCCGGTAATCAGCGATGATGGCTGACATAACAATAAGAGCAGACAATCATCCGTAATCTGAGGGCTTATAGGCATAAGGAAAGTGCAAGCATTTTCTTACGAAGGACATGCTTGCACTTCTTTTCAAGTATAACGATAAACAGTCAGACTTCTATCCCTTGATATTAAGCGTTGTTACTCATGAATGCTTCTGCTTTCGCGTTAATTCCCGGAAATGCGGCTTCCATCTGTGCTCTTTTTGTATCATCTCCAGACGCACAGGCCGAAAAAATTTCGGCAATAGCTTCGGCTGTGGCATTTGCTTGTGAAGTCTCCTGATTGTCAGTCAAGTAATGGGATTTTTCGTATGCTTTGAAAGTCGTTACGACTCCGTAAATCTGCGTTGCGTGATCCTTCGTTTCCCAGCTAAGCTTCGTGCAGACCGTGTCATGCAGCATCGCTTGGAAATCAGTGAGCGTAACCGGATCATTATATCTGATAGAATCTTTCACTACGTTTTCTATGCACATTTCCCTGTATTCACTGGTCGTCTTCTCCGCATACTCCGCTTCCAATACAAAAACACTATTGTTCGTTGAAATCAGCGTATCGATTTCAGTTTCCGCGATCCCTCGTATCCTTTCAGCTACAGTATCTTGAAGCCAATCGTAAGTTATGTCTACATAGTAGTATCGGTCAACAAGATGTCCCCACTCGTGAAACAGAGGTCCGCTGGCAGTGTTTGCACCAACTTCAATAAAATTCACTGCAAGATACCCTGTCGATCCACCGTCGTGCAATCTTCTTAACAAAACACAGTCGTTGGATTCTGCTCTGAATCTCTTAAGTGCTTTCATGTACACATTATAGTAATTAGATGGCATCGCGGTGATAGCAGGGCGCAGAACTTTTTCTATATTTTCACTGACCGCAGGAGCACATAAGAAATCATCAATGTAATCAGAGTCCGACCATTCGGAAGTGTCCAAGTACCAAACTCCGTATAATTTAAGGGGCTTTTGTATCGTGATTGCGTCACCGGCTTTGTACTTGACATAACTCTCGGCTGTTTCCAATTTATGGGACAGCGTTTTTGTACGGTCTGTGGTCCATCCCAGGAACGTATAGCCTGCTCTCTCCAGTGGCGACTCATTAGTAATCTGTGCAATGGTATCCGCATAGAAAATCTCTTCAACTTTTCCAAAATCACCGTATCCCCAGGCCCCATCATTGTCTTCATATGTGTAAAAGCTATAAGTAATAACGTATACATCCCACACCGCGAATAAATCCAGATCAGATGTAATGGTAATGGGCGATCCGTTTACCATGTAATCGACAATCCCTCTATCCGCCTTTTCTTTTGTTGTTGCCCAGCCTACGAATTTTTTATCCGAGAATGTTGGCTCTTCAGCAGGTATGACATACCACGTTCCTTTTGCAACTGTTACTTCTGCCGGTTCGCCTGTTCCCCCGTTCGCGTTGTACGTAATCGTGCAATGAATTTGTTCCCAAACGGCAACTACTTTTGTGTTTTCGTTTATTGCAATTTGTCCATACAAATATCCTCCGCTTGCGGTGGTATTGGTTTTCGTAGGTATAAATTTCACCACTGTTGGATTCTCCTCAGTAGCCCAACCTTTAAATTCATAACCCGGTTTTGTGGCTGTCACCAACAAGTCGAATTTTTCATTTGGATAGACTGTTTTTGTATACGTGCTCGTATTGTAACTTTCACCCGTATCATAATGCTTGAGAGTTCCTCCGTTTGCATCAAATATCAATGTCAGGGTATTTATTTCCCACACCGCATAGAACTCCATGTTTCCGGTGATCTGGAATACGCTCGGCCATGATCCGGGTATCGTCGATGTAGAAGATGCCGTCCATCCGCGGAAAACGTAACCGTCTTTCGTGGGAGAAATAGTTGAAATCGCAATATAACTCAGAGCCGGAACGGAGACGACTCCCGGGCCGTTCAACCCGCCGCGCGAGTCGTATGTGATGGTATACGTCTTCGCTTTCCATATCGGGTACAGCGTCACATTCGCCGTAAACGCATAGGTCCCGTTATTTGCATACATGACCGTTGTTCCGTCGGGTTCCGTGGTCCACCCCTTGAATTCGTAATGAGTAGAATCAGAAACCGCGGTCAGGGTAAGATTATTTCCGGCCAGTGACGGTTGCGAAGCGGGAACCGGAAGTCCGTTTTTAGCCTGATACGTAATTGTGATTTGTTTTTGTTGCCAATAGGCATAGAGCGTATTATTTCCGGCACCGACAACGCTGGTCGAATTTACGGGAATAATTCCTGTGTTCGATGCGTTGATCATGTACCAATAAACAAAGTCATAGTTCTGTTTCGTCGCGCTGGGGAGGGTTCCGTAGGGTTGTCCGTAAGTGTACGTTTTGCTCGTTGTCGAACAATTTCCGCCACTCGGGTTGAAGGTGATCGTATATTGGTTTGCCGCCCACACTCCGTAGAAAGTGAGTGGGCTATTTCCTGAATATGAGGCGCCGGGCTGATACGCCACCGTGGTTGAACCGCTGCTGGTCGCCCATCCTTTGAATGTATATCCGATCTTTGTCGGAGACGGAAGCAGGGGCAACGCAACGTCTTGAACTTTTGTCAATGTGGCATTGCCGTTGAGTCCGTCGTTATAGATTAGCGTAACCGTATATTTGTTCGGGTTCCAAAGTGCGTACAGTGTCACATTTCCCGTCATGGTGATTGAGCTTCCCGAGGCATATTGAACGGTACCCTGACCGGGTGCCGACTTCACGGTTGACCAACCACGGAAAGAGTATCCCGTTCGAGTCGGTTGCGTGGTCGACACAGTATATGTATACCCGTACAGAGTTGCCCGACTCGCCGGGGCTCCGGATCCACCGTTCGCATCGTAGGCTAAAGTATGACTGCTCCTCCACACCGCATAAAGATTCAGGTCCGATGTCAGTGTGAAAACATATCCGGGGTTATAATTGACCGTTCCGGTATTCAATGCCGACTGCGTCGTCGACCAACCCATGAAGGTGCATCCGGAGCACGTCGGAGCCGTTGAAGAGATACCGACTGTACTTCCATAATTCAGAGTCACGCTTCCCGGACCACCGGACCCACCGTTTGGATAGTAGGTAATCGTGTGTTTATTGAGTTGCCATACCGCATAGAGCGTTGAAGACGACAGGGATGAATACGTTCCGCCCGGGTAATATGTGGGTGAAGAAGCGGTCGAAGAAGCACTCCAGCCCAGAAAAGTATATCCCGTGCGTGTCGGTTGGGCCGTGCTGATCGTGATGCTTGAAGAATACAGTTTATATTGAGATCCCGGACCTCCCGATCCGCCGTTCGCACTAAAGGTAACAAGGAATCGACCGGTATACTGAACGATCTCATAGTAATCCACCCTAGAGCCATTTATAACTGTAACAGTGGCTTGTCTTTGGTCGCCGGTATTTTCTGTCGCGCTGATCTTAAAGGTGTTATAGGATGATCGCGAGACAGATAACCAGGAAACGCCTTCCGTGATCGAGAATGAACTCGTCGGCATAGAGATTGTGCCCGTATAAGAATTCGCGTATCTACTGAAATACTTTGTGTACGAAGCCGCCGATACTCGAAGCATCGGTAGTGATAATGAGAGGATCATTACCAAAAGAATCGTAATTAGAACCGCAGTTAATCTTTTTGTCCGACGAATCGATGTCGATCTTTCCATTTGTATTCTCCTATCAATTATTAGCTTTTTGGGCAATTCAATTGAAAGATATAATAATCAAAATGCTTTGTCAAGGATTTTTTATGATAGGGGCTATGCTAAAATAATAGACATTTTGCTAAGATGGATCAGAGTGGGAATCACTCAGAAATCGGAGGCGAAAAAACGGAGGAATCCGGAAGTAATACGACAAGGAATTTAAGAAAAACGCAGTGAAGTAATCGCATGCCAGTCCGAGGCCGGTTCGGGAAATCTCGAACATGGCTGTGTGATACACTGGTGAGAGTTATGAAACAATGTCCAACTTCATGGTGGAAGTTTATAAACAGTACAGAGAGTATCATTCTCAAAATAATAGAGAACACTCATCAGCTTTAGCGAGTACATAATTTGCATTTCGTGTCCACTTTTATTGACCACTGCAAAAACATTTTCACGGTAGCGCAGGTTTTGCTGTTTCAAACCAGAAAACCGTGACTCCATCATCACTTGCGACCCCATAGCGAACGCCATGCCCGTCAAAAATGCTTTTCACGATGGCAAGCCCCAGCCCGGTTCCGAGCGAACGCCTTGTGTTGATCTTGTCTGAGCGAAAATACCGTTCACCTATCGCAACCTTGTGGAGATGATGTCTGAGCGCGGTCTTTCTGTTGTCCACACGACCATCATGCGATGGGTTATCCAATATTCCCCGATTCTTAAAAAAGAGTTCGTAAGCATCTTCTCAAGACGAACGATTCCCGGCGGTTGGATGAAACCTATCTGAAAATCAAAGGCGTTAACCATTACCTATTTGAACAACATCGTTGATCAGGATCATCACCTGATCAAACGGGTGATGAAACCGAAGCCGCAAGACTTTCCGATCAGTGATCGCTGCGATCTCAGGCATAAAGATCATGCACATGCTTCATAAGCAGCAAGCAGGTCAGATGTCACCCCGCGAAGAAGTGACATTTATTAATCATGTCATGATGGCTTGTTGAGTCGAGGTCGATTCCACTAAAAGTCTGACCTTTTACTGATTCACCACGATTGTTGCACCAGAACCTTTATTAGTAAATGGTTCCATTGATCCTTTCAAGATGCATGAAATTGTGGGTAGTTATGCCAAAGCTTTCTTCGATCAATACTTGAAGGGTATTGATTCTGATATGCTTTCGGAAACATATCAAAAGTATCCGGAAGTGGTTTTCAGTATGAAAAATGAAACATAAATGTTATGCAAATATTTATTTGAATGAGGCCACCCCGAAAAGGTGAAGTCGTGAATTCTTAACAGATCGTGTTTCACATTATGGAGAGGATGAATCTATGCAAATCATCCAGAGAAACCCATGAAAGATAATATGTTTTCAAAAATATCGCCTGCGCTGGTGCTGCTTTTCATGGCGTCGGTTTTAGGGGAACTTGTATCGGGGCATCAACATCCTCTAGAATTTATGAACCCATTAAAAACAAATCTGCACGTTGACATGACTTCGAAAGAATGATATATTTCGCACAGAAAAAATAATATAGTAACGATGGTAAAGGCGCTGAACCCAAGAGGTTCAGGGCTTTTTTTGCTTTGAAACAGCCGTGCGTTGCCATGAATCGAAGGAGACGGAACGATTCGGTATACTGCATAGATGAGGCTGTTCGAGATGAAACGTTATCAAAATTCTAAAATTTATGGTACAATTAACTCCTACTTTTGCCAATGAAGCTCGTTCCGCTACGCGGACCTGTAAACAAAGGTGAGAATTATGAAAAATCAAGCTGTCCCACACTACACTTTCCTTCATATCTTAATGTCGGCAATCCTCTGCGTCTGTATCCTGCTGATTGCCGGGGGGTGTTTTAGAAACCGGGAAAACGAGGACCCCGAAACGTTCACGGCCTCAGCAGAAAGTGATACCACTTTGTCGAGCATTGATGTGAATGATCCCACCGACACGGCTGCACCGGAAACACCGGCGGTGTCAGAAACGGAGTTGACTGAAACGGCAATGACAGAATCCGAAACAGCCCCGGAATCGACATTGCTGACTGATATCAACTCAATCGAGATTTATACCAGTCATGCGTACATGGTTTCATTCGATCCGTCCACAGGGCTTGCGGAATTCGATTACTTTGATATGCTTTTTGGGCAGGCCGCCATCGACTGGCTGGTCGCACACGAGGGATACACACAGGCGGATGCACAAGCTCTTGTCAACAATTTTGCCGATACCGAGTTTGTGGAGAAAAACATTAATCCCCAACTCCGTACAATCGATATGCACACCGTTTCGATTAGCACGAACGTGGATGAGAACGGATACCTTGCATTACCGGCATTACCGCTGACCTATAGCGAGTTTTCAGACAGATATGAAGAATATATTCATACCCCATCTAATTACTCCGTTACCTGGATAAAAGTCGAAAACAATGAGATCGTTGGAATGATTGTAGGCGTGTTTATGGGCTGACGGAGTCTTCAATGTCATCATCGCAATTGGATGCCCTTGAAGGCATGAAAAAAGGCAAATCTGCACATTGACATGACTTCGAAATAATGATATATTTCGCACAGGAAAAAATATATTGTAACGACGGCAAAGGCGCTGAACCCAAGAGGTTCAGGGCCTTTTTTGGTTGAAACAGCCGTGCGTTGCCGTGAATCGAAGGAGACAAAGCGATGGATACTAAAGTCATGCTCGATACCATTTGGGTCATATTTGCGGCTGTACTCGTTTTCTTTATGAATCTGGGATTTGCAGCGGTAGAAAGCGGTCTTGCCCGTCAGAAGAATGCAGTAAACATTTTATCGAAGAATTTTATTGTATTCGCCGTCTCTTCTCTCGGATTTCTCGTTCTGGGATGGGGACTAATGTTCGGAGACGGAAATGGATTCATGGGCTTGAAGGGATTATTCATGGCAGGCGGAGCGGATAATTCGCCGTCGGTCGGAGATGCGTACCAGGGAGTTTATTCTGCCATATCGTGGGCAGGAGTTCCGTTCTGGGCAAAGTTTTTCTTCCAGCTTGTTTTCTGCGGAACCGCCGCGACCATTGTTTCCGGTGCGGTGGCAGAGCGCGTGAAGTATTTATCGTTCATCGTGTTTTCGTTGATTCTGACCATGTTCGTATACCCGATCGTCGGTCACTGGATATGGGGCGGCGGGTTCCTTCAAATCAACGGTTTGCTTGATTTCGCCGGCGGTACGGTCGTTCATTCCGTTGGCGGATGGGCGGCATTGGCCGGTGTCATTATTCTTGGGCCGAGAATCGGCAAGTATTCCAAAGATGGTAAGATACACCCGATTCCGGGTCACAACATGAGCCTTGCGACAATCGGAGCTTTTGTTTTGTGGTTTGGGTGGTTCGGATTCAATCCCGGATCGACGATGGCAGCGGATCCGACAGCCATTTCTCACATTCTGGTCGTAACGAACACAGCCGGCATCATGGCTGTATTGGCAGCAACGGCTACCGCTTGGCTGGTGATCGGAAAACCGGATCTGGGCATGTCGATCAACGGCCTTCTTGCAGGGCTTGTAGCAATTACTCCGGCCTGTGCATATGTAAGCGTCACCAGCTCACTGATCATCGGCGCGATTTCGGGTGTTCTGGTTGTATTATCGGTCATGCTTTTCGATCGGATCAGGCTGGATGATCCGGTCGGAGCCTTGTCTGTTCACCTTGTTCACGGTGTACTCGGCACATTGTTTGTCGGACTGTTTGCACAGAACGGAATCGGCGGAACAGAATCCGCGAACGGTTTATTTTTCGGAGGCGGATTTGATCTTCTGGGCAAACAAGCTCTTGGCGTTCTTTGTGTCGCTGCATTTGTTTTCCCGGTATCTGTACTGGCTTGGGTCGCGATCAAAAAGGCGATCGGCCTTCGTGTTTCGATCAAGGAGGAAATCGAAGGACTGGATATAGGCGAACATGGAAACGAGGCGTATCCCGATTTTGTAACCGTGGATTACACCAGCGCGGCAGATTATCTGTCGAATGCGGATCTGTCTCATCCTGAAATCACGGGAACCGTGCCGATCGAGCAAGCGGTCCCCGTACAGGTAATTGCAAAGGCACAAACCACCGATATCGGACCTAAGTTTACGAAGGTCGAGATTATCATGAAGCAGAACCGGTTTGAAATTTTGAAGAATGCCATGGACAAAATCGGCATTACCGGCATGACCGTTACAAACGTTCTGGGTTATGGTGCTCAAGGGGGCTCGACCGAGTATTATCGCGGTGTGGAATTTGAAACGCATCTGCTTCCCAAGGTCAAAGTTGAGATCGTTGTGAGCAAGATTCCCGTCATGACCGTTGTTGAAACCGCAAAGAGAGTTCTCTATTCCGGAAATATCGGCGACGGGAAGATCTTCATCTACAATGTCGAAAACGTATTCAAGGTACGTACCGGTGAAGAAGGATATGATGCGCTTCAAGATGTAGAGTAGAGGCAGAGATTTTTTCAAGGGAGAACACCGGAATTCCGGACAGCATGGAAAGGGAATGTCAGTAAATTAATATTCAAAAAGGCTGTTGGTTCTTGAGTATTATTGCTCAGGTGCAACAGCTTTTTTGTCCGGCTTTCGCACGAGCGGCAGAAAGGAGTGTGAAAATGATTCGGTTTTCTGTAAATTTATGCACACGGGAGACAGGAACGTGTAAAATAAATCTGAAGATCGATCAGATGTTTTTTCGAGGATTAATTCCGGGAGGATTCCGTATGAAGAAATCAGTCGCGCTATTTCTTGTTCTGACCCTGCTTATTTCATTCACTGCCTGTAAAAATCCGGGCAGCAGTGAGTCCTCTTCGATAAATTCTGCCGAGGTGACCGGATCACTGACGGAGCCTTCACTAACAGACACGGAAAGCAGCGAAACCGAGGCAGTGAAGGATTATCAGAATCCATCTCTTTCCACGGAAGAAAGAGTTGCGGATCTTCTGTCAGAGATGACGATCGAAGAGAAGGCCGGTCAGATGGTGCAGGGATCAATCGATTTTGTTCGGAATTATGATATGACGTTACTTGGCCTGGGCTCCGTTTTATCCGGCGGAGGAGGCCATCCCGGAAATAATACGGTCACAGAATGGCAGAGAATGGTGAAGGCATATCAGGAGGGTGCCATGCAAACCCGTCTCGGCATCCCGTTTATCTACGGCATTGACGCCGTGCACGGACATTCCAATCTCTATGGAGCCGTTATTTTCCCGCAGAACATCGGACTCGGAGCGGCAAACGACCCGGAACTGATGGTTGAGATGGGTGCGGCGGTCGCGGAAGAGATGAAGCTGACACACACGCTCTGGAATTTTTCTCCTTGCGTTGCTGTTGCGCAGGACCCCCGATGGGGTAGGACGTATGAAAGCTTCTCCAGTGATCCCCAAATCGTATCCAGTCTTGCTCTTGCGTATTTTCAGGGACAAAGCGATCATGGAATTGTTGTTAACGCCAAACACTTTGCGGGTGACGGAGGCGTTCTGTACGGAACCGGAGAAGGCGACAATCTGATCGACCGCGGAGATGTTCGGTTGTCTCATGAAGAATCTATGCTCTTGCACGTTGAGCCGTACCGCGTTCTTGTAGATGCGGGACTAAAAATCGTCATGGCATCTTTCAGTTCGCTGAACGGAGTCAAGATGACGGAAAATACGTACTATCTGACGGAAGTCCTGAAGGGAGATCTCGGATTTAACGGGTTTATTGTCTCTGACTGGGAAGCGGTCAGCGGCTTGAGCGGAGACGATTTCGACGAAAATGTCATCCTGGCCGTGAATGCCGGAGTGGATATGATGATGGAGCCGAGCAGATACGCCGAAACGGTCAATGCAATCATATCGGGGGTGGAATCCGGAGCCATTTCGGAAGACAGAGTCAATGATGCGGTTCGGCGGATCCTGACGGTCAAATTTGACATGGGTCTTTTCGAAGACCCGTATTTGGAAGATCTCCCATGCGAAATTGAAGAGCTCGGAAGCGAGAAGTACCGCGCGATTGCAAAAGAGCTTGTCAGCAAGTCCATGGTGCTTCTGAAAAACGAGAATGATATTCTTCCTCTGAAGAGCGGACAGAAAATCTATGTAATGGGTCCGGCCATGAACGATATCGGTATTCAGTGCGGCGGATGGACGATGTCATGGCAGGGATATGCGGACACGGGATCGAAAATGACTCCCGGAACGACGATTCTCGAAGGTCTGATGGAATATGCCTCGGAATACGGACTGGAAATAATCACGGACGAGGCCCGTGCTTCGGAAGCCGATGTGGTCATACTTGCCGTCAGCGAAGTCCCGTACGCGGAATTTCTCGGAGACAGTGAAGATCTGTCTTTGACCGGTTCGCTGGGTTCGGAAGGTAATTCCGATGCGATCAATGCGGCAAAAGCTCTCGGGAAACCGGTTGTGACCCTGATCGTCGCCGGGAGGCATGTTCTGATCAGCCAATACATCAATAATTGGGATGGTGTGGTCATGTGCTACCTGCCCGGAACGGAAGGGGACGGGATTGCCTCTGTACTCGTCGGCGAGTCGGACTTCACGGGGAAATTGCCGATGCCATGGTATAAGAGGACATCTGATATCGGTCGCGACAATCCCGTTCTGCTGTTTGAACAGGGCTTCGGTCTCAGTTATCAGTGAAAAAAACCTGAAGCTGTATCGCTTTTGATGGTGAATATCAGAAACTTAGATTTACGCCCCACTTTGAGAGTGTTTTTGGATGTCTGCCATTTTGGAGCATATTAGAATGAGACACTTTACTATGGTGGAATATTGCCGTAGAGGGCTTATTATGTAATATAAATAGAATAAACTTGCGAATTGTGTTACATTGAAGATGACTGCAAAATGTCGATTCAATGAGAATCCGCATAATTGCATTCCGGGAGCCGAGGAGGTCGTGTTATGAAATTCAATTTATCAAGCCCCAAGAACATCACTTTTTTCATCGCATTAATTATTGCTGTGATTGCATTATTGATGATGATTATTCCGTCGTTCAGCCTTCCCATTGATGCTGTTTGGGTGGCGCT
>CAYGIB010000025.1:11564-15278 GCA_964349735.1 uncultured Oscillospiraceae bacterium
AATACTGGCACTCGGCAATCTACTCAAAGGACTGTAAATACGAGGCGAAAAGGCCGTTGTATTCTGAACAGAAACGTTTAGAGTGCAGCGGCTTTTTTTATGCCTTCGGAGAGCTTTTTCATCCGTGTCACAACTCGCTTAATTAATAGCCTTGAGAGGGCGGATTTCGTCGCTCTAAGAGAAAATATCCGAAAATTTATTGGTGACCGCTTCGATCGATTTGGCGGAATTATTAAGAGATTCGGTCAGCTCGTTGATCTGTTCGGTATCGATTTTGCTAAGATTTTCGGCGGCTACGTTCAGCGACACGACTGAATCATTTATCAATGCGGCATCGAGGCCTTCGAGTTTAGCGGAGGCTTCGTCGAGGGCCACAATGGATTGATTCAGCGATTCAATGTCCACTTCCTCGAGTTTTGAATCGAACGTGTCGAGCGTTGAATCGACTGTGTCGATTGTGGTTTGCACGCGCTGGAAAAAGAGGATTGCGAATACCGCCACGCCGATGATCAGAATCAGAATCAGCGATTGTACGGTCGATTGGAATCGTATCAGGCGGTTCTGCTTCTTAATAATCTCGTAAAGCTCGTTATTGTTCTCGGGAAGTTCATTGGTGGCCTCGCAGAGTTCGTTATTGTTCTCGGGAAGTTCATTGGTAGCCTCGGTCTGCATGATGTTTTCCTCCTTGAGATTTGGGATGAATGGTCAAAAAAGTTCTTGATTTTCAGTTCGCTTGTGATCTGCGGTTTGCTTCTTCGGCCGGGTGAGCTCGAAGCTGTGCGCAATCAGTTCATGCACTTCTTCGTCCGGAACGTTGGCGTTCAGAAGAACGGTATTCCAGTGCCTTTTGTTCATGTGAAAGCCCGGAATCACTCCTTTATAATAACCGCGACATCCGGAAACGCGAGGCAGTAATGGATCCATTCCCGACGGTTCATTTCAAGAAATCACCTGATACTTCTCATCGTCGACAAGAATTGCCTGCTTGTTGTTGATAGGAACGAGCAGCAACGCGTCGCCATAGTCGCGGATCACCTTCTCGACGGATTTTTGAAAAGGAAAATTCTTGTAGTGGGGCAAGGGGTAGAAATCAAGAACAGCCAGCGACTCGAAGTTTGAGAGCTCCGGAGCCGCCCGGGAGTCGTCCATTGCCTGCACATATTCGATGCCGGGTGCCAAAATGACGGAGCCCGCGGATTCCCCGATGTACAATTTGCCGGCTTTGATCTGCTCGGTGATAATTTGATCAGCGCCCGATTTCCGGAGCTCCTGCAAGAGGAAAAATGTGTTGCCGCCGGATATATAGATGACGTCGTCTTCCTTAAGGATTCGGGAAACCTCAGAGCGATCCGCCGTGGATACGTCTATTTCATCGACGATCAGTCCCGCTTTCTCGAGTGCTTTCATTCCGGATTTGACATAGAAATTGACTTTTTCGTGCCGGGCGGCGGTCGGGATGAAAGCCACCCTTTTTCCTGCAAGCGAATCCCCCGCATAATTTGTAAAAAGCACGCACACTCCGCTAAATAGGGACGACAAGAATATTTTTCTCATTTTCTTTCACCTCCGTCACATCCGGTTGATTTGACAATACGCAGAATACAGGCTCACTTATTGACTGACATGGTCTGTAGTCTATGATACTATATGCATATATTATTTTGCCCTTATGAAGGCAGGATTGGTGGTTATTATATGGGCGTGACGATTAAGGATCTTGCCGCACAACTGAATCTTTCGCCTGCAACAATCTCTCTTTCGTTAAATAACCGTCCCGGTGTTAGTCAGAAGACTCGTGCGCTTGTGCTTGAGATGGCAGAAAAACTCGGATATGAGCAAATCGCCTCGACAGCCCGGCGATCGCATCAAGGCCATGGAAACATTAGACTTGTGGTATACAAGAAAATGGGTCGCGTCGTTGCGGACACACCCTTTTTTTTGGCTCTGATTGAGGGCATCGAAGCGGAGATCCGTCGCAATGGATATCAGCTGCTTATCTCCCAAATAAGCGATCAGGCAAGTCTTGAACAGGTCATGGATATCATCAGGAAGAATCCCAAGGATGGCATTATTCTTCTGGCAACGGAGCTGTCTATTGCAGATTTTATTCCGTTTAATAAATCCGGACACCCACTTATCGTTCTCGACGGCAGTTTGTCCGATGGTGAGTGTGATACGGTGCTGATCAATAATTTTCAAGGAGCCTATGATGCCGTCACAGAACTAATCCGAATGGGCCATCAGAGAATTGGCTATTTACACAGCAGAGTTCCTATATATAATTTCGGTCAACGTCATCATGGAGTCGTTCGAGCGTTAACGGATGCCCAGCTAATCCTTCGAAGTGAGTATGTTTGTTCAGTCGAACCTTCAATCGAGGGTGCCTATAGTGGTATTAAAAAATGGCTGCAAAGGAATCCGGAGCTGCCTACGGCATTTTTTGCGGATAATGACATTATCGCTTTCGGTGCAATGAAGGCCATGAAGGAAAAGGGTATAAATATTCCTGACGATATATCAATCATCGGATTTGACGATCTGCCGTATTGTGAAATTATTGATCCTCCTTTGACGACAATTAAAGTTTATAAGCACAGCCTCGGGAGACTGGCTGTAGATCGCTTGCTTGCCCGGATGCAGGATGAGGCAGAGGAAGTCATTCGTATTGAGGTAGCTACTCGGCTGGTCCATCGTAGTAGTGTACGGGATATGAACCAGATATAAAACGGTCGGCAATCGGTTCGCTAATTCAGATAAACAGGAAAAGAATTGAAACCCTTGTGCACGGATGTGGCACGAGGGTTTTAGATATGTTTAAATAAATATTTTATGTCCTAAATCCTACACAAATGAATATGTGCCTTGATTGAGATTGAAAAATTGCGCGCTTGCCGTTTTACAGAGACAAAATTTACCATATAAACAGGCGATAATTGTGCAATGCTCATTATTTTGAAGAAGTGAGGGCTAAAATTTTTATTTAAAAAGGCATAAAACTATTGAAATAAAAGACTAAATGTTTTATATTGCTTTTGGGAGGTGAAAGCAATATGAAACCAAGCATCAAACAGCTTAGTTTAATAACAGGCTATTCACCTGCGACAATTTCCAATGCTTTGAATAATAAGCTGAACGTTAATCGGGAGACCGTCAAAAAAATCTGGAAGGCGGCCCGGGAAACCGGGTATGTCAATGAAATCAGCATCAGCAACATTCGTCTGATTGTCTGTCGAATTCATGGGAAAGTGCTCAACGATACTCCGTTTTTTTCCGCTCTTATCTCCGGTGTTGAAAACGAATGCCGTGCTCTTGGATTTGCAACAATCATCAGCCACCTTGATAAAGCGGACCCCAAATTTGAAAGTTTGCTCATGCAGATCCTAAGTGACCGGACGGCTGCAAATCTCGTACTTGCAACTGAGTTAACCGAAGACGACGCACAAATGTTTCTCAATTCGGAGAGTCCTTTTGTTTTGGTTGACACATGGTTTGAAGACATGGATTTCGATACGGTTGGAATTGAAAATACCGACTCAACATTTAAGGCGGTAACGCATCTGATTCATTGTGGACATACCAATATCGGATATCTCAAAAGCAACGCGACGATTAATAATTTTACATATAGAGGGTATGGATACCGGCGTGCAATGCTAAGTAACGGACTTCAGATTGATTCAAAACACACCGTGTTGCTTACGCCGAGTATGGATG
>CAYGIB010000026.1:0-15233 GCA_964349735.1 uncultured Oscillospiraceae bacterium
GTCCTCTGAGCTTTGAATCCAGGTCGCCCTTGGCGGTGAGAAATATTACCGGAATCTCCAGGTGCTTCATATGATTCATCAGCTCAAATCCGTCCATGCCCGGCAACATAATATCGAGGATGGAAAGGTCGAAGTCACGGTCCGTTAACAGCGCCCTTGCGGCATGATTACCATCGCCGTATGAGGTGACCGCATAGCCGGTGGAGACAAGATTTTTTATAATGATTCTGGAAATATTGTCGTCGTCCTCAACGAGAAGGATTCTGTTTCTGGCCATGCGCACCTCCGAGTATTTCTTACCAGTATTAACACACGGGATGTAAACGAGTATTCATCGGGATGTAAACAGAATATCCGATTCCCTTATGAATCGTAGCCGCGCGCGCTCATGATGTCAAATCAAACCCATCATTCGACCTGCTCAAAACCAAGCGACAATCCGGAGGCCTGTCAGGGAATGTGAAGCAGGACAGAAATCTAATGTGATTGTGACGTTTTCCCCAAAAGGGTCTATAATGTAGTCGCACGAAACGATTTAGGGGCAGGGTGCGCAAGCACTTTGAATCGGAGTGGGATTATGAGGTTAATCAGAAAGCGAGAAGTAAGGAAGCCGCACCGGTGGTATTTGGATATCGAGTCGGTTGAGGAACGGGAGCGGCAGAGGGAGCATTTTGCTTCGGGACTTTGCTCGTACAAACTTTTTTGGATATTTCTATTGAGCGGAGCGTTTGGCGTCTTTATTGAGACCATTTTCTGGTTTATCCGAACCGGTCAGCTCGAGAGCCGTTCAACCTTTGTATGGGCACCGCTCAACATGGTGTACGCGGCCGGTGGGGTGCTTATGACCGTGATCTTGTATCATGTCCGCAAATATCCGTTCCCGGTTATTTTTTTGGTCGGCATGGCAATCGGATGTTTTGTGGAGTATGTTTCTTCTCTGATTCAGGAAAGCGTCTTTTCATCCGTATCCTGGCACTATTCCGACATGATGGATATACACGGGCGGACGAACCTGAAATACGCCTTTTTCTGGGGAATTCTTGCCCTTTTTTGGCTCGGCGTTATGTATCCGACGATGTCCGCCGCTCTATTGAAAATTCCGCGAAAAGCCGGGCGCGTGCTCACCGTGGTACTGCTGGTTTATATGGCGATCAATATCGGCGTCACCTTCTTTGCCGTGCGCCGCTGGGCCGCCCGACAAAGTCACGCAGAGCCGGTTTTCGCGATTCATCAATGGATGGACCGGTGGTTTCCGGACGATTTTATGGAGCGCTTATTTCCAAATCTTCGCTTTGTTGATATGGAGCATAAAGACCCTTTCCCCGGATGATTAATAAAACTCTCGTGCTGATTGCGAAAAACCTTTGAAACAGAGGGTGTTTGGCATTATAATAATTGGGTTGCAAGGAGGCATCGGATATGGAACGACTGATTGGAACGGTATCAAGAGGAATTCGGGCACCCATTATTCGAAAAGGGGACGATATCATCCGAATCGTCACGGACAGCGTGCTGGCCGCCGTCGAGAGCGAAGGGATTACGTTGAATGACAGGGACGTCATTTCGGTCACCGAGGCGGTTGTGGCAAGAGCTCAGGGCAATTACGCAACCGTCGAACAGATTGCCTGCGACATCAGAGCCAAGTTTGACGGGAACACCATCGGCGTGATTTTCCCGATCTTGAGCCGGAATCGCTTTGCTATTTGCCTGAAGGGTATTGCTCGCGGGGCCAAAAGAATTGTCCTGATGCTGAGTTATCCCGCCGACGAGGTCGGCAACCACCTTGTGGACATGGACCTTCTGGATGAAAAGAGCGTGAATCCCTGGACCGATGTCCTGTCCGAGGATCGCTTCCGGGCACTTTTCGGGTACGGCAAACACGAATTTACCGGCGTCGATTACATCGCATATTATAAAGATCTGATCCGCAGCGAAGACTGTGAAGTCGAGGTGGTGCTCGCCAATGACTGCAAGTCGATTCTCGACTATACCCCTTATGTCCTTAATTGCGACATTCATACTCGCGCACGGACCAAGAGAAGACTTCAAGCTGCCGGGGCGAAGAAGGTCTGCGGATTGGATGAGGTATTAACTCGTCCGGCTGACGGAAGCGGCTACAACGAGAAATACGGGCTTCTGGGCAGTAACAAGGCGACGGACGAGATGGTGAAGCTTTTTCCGAGAGACTGTCAGCCGGTGGTCGATGGAATTCAAGCGATGATTTTCGAGCGGACCGGAAAGCGGGTCGAGGTCATGATATACGGGGACGGAGCATTTAAGGACCCGGTCGGCAAGATTTGGGAGCTCGCGGATCCGGTCGTGTCTCCGGCTTATACATCCGGCTTGAGCGGTCAGCCCAACGAGGTCAAGCTCAAATATCTGGCGGATAACGAGTTCAGTCAATTAAGCGGAGACGCTCTCAAAGAGGCGATTTCGGATTATATCCGCAAGAAGGACACCGATCTGGTCGGAAAGATGGTTTCACAGGGAACCACGCCGAGAAGGCTCACGGACTTGATCGGGTCACTGAGCGATCTGACATCGGGAAGCGGAGACAAGGGCACCCCGATTGTTCTGATTCAGGGCTATTTTGACAATTATACGGACTAGGCGAGGAAGGCTTAAGTCTCCTATAATCGGGATGCGCGGATAACAATGAGGTTTGTGCTTCCCGGAACTCCCGGCATCGAACGGATGAACGACACGGTGCTCGGGCTATATCTTTTTCGACGGAGGAAAAGAGTATGGATGTTTTGATTCGGGCGAATTACGAACAGATGAGCAAGACCGCGGCGAATATGATTGCCGACCTAATCAGAAAGAAACCGAATTGCGTTCTGGGCCTGGCGACGGGCGGAACACCGATCGGCACCTATAAGGAGCTGATTCGGATGCACCGCGAGGAGGGACTCGACTTTCAAGAGGTGAGAACCTTCAATCTGGATGAGTATCTGGGCATCGGGCGTGACCTCGATAAGCCCTACCCGCAGGACCAAAGCTACGCGCGGTTCATGTACGAGGAACTTTTCAAGAGCATCAACATTCCTCTTCAAAACACGCGGGTTCCCGACGGCCTCGCGAAGTGTCCCGAGGCGTTCTGTATGGAGTATGAGGAAGCGATTTGCTCAGCGGGAGGAGTTGATCTTCAGCTCCTGGGAATCGGTGGGGACGGACATTGGGCATTTAACGAGCCGGGGTCTTCACTTACTTCCAGAACGCGAGTCGAGGCACTCACCCAACAAACGCTCGACGATAATTACGAATTGTTCTATAAAAGTGCGGGCTTTAATCGAGAGGACATGCCGCACTTTTCAATCACGATGGGAATCGGGACGATACTATCGGCCAAGAGTCTCATTATGCTCGCGAACGGGAAGAGAAAAGCCGCCGTGGTCGCTTCTGCTCTGGAAGGACCCATAACCTCGCAGGTCACAGCCTCGGCCATTCAGATGTACGCCGGAAAGGCAACCGTCATCCTGGATGAGGATGCGGCGTCCGGCCTTCGGAATATCGACTTTTACCGACATACTGAGAAGCTAAAGGCAACGCTATAGTTGCATCGCATTTCTTATGCACCATCCGGAAGGAGAACCTGATGCCGGATCCCAAGAACACTCTGGGCGAAGCGCTGACCATTCCGAAACCTCGATGGATTGAGTGTCTGCCGATGAATAAGGCCGGAGGTTGATATGGAACTGGTGATTACCGCTCTTTTCGGACTCGAGAGCCTCGTTCGAGAGGATCTGGAGTTAATCGGGTACGAACATGAAAACATCGCGGTGCTGGACGGCATGGTGCTCCTGACGGTTCCGGATGAGCAGACCGCACAGGCGGTCGCTCGCACAAATCTCTGGGTTCGCCGGGGCGAGCGTGTCCTTCTCTCAGTCGGACTTTTCGACGCGGAGACATTTGACGAGTTTTACGACGGAATCGCAATGATTCACTGGGAGAACTATATTCCCGAATCATATGCGTTTCACGTCGAAGGGTATTCCAGAAAATCCAAGCTTTTCGGTATTCCGGCGTGCCAGAGCGTATGCAAAAAAGCTATGGTGCGCCGTTTGCTCCAGGCCAAGGGCAAGCCGGAAACAGCCCGGCTGTTTGAGGACGAAAGTGTCGGCCTGGTGAAAGTTACGTTCGGAATTGTTGCAGACCGGGTACGTGTTATGATCGATACCTCCGGGGACGGACTCCACAAAAGAGGATACCGACCGCTTAGAAATCTTGCGCCGATTCGCGAGACACTTGCCGCCGGCATGGTCAGCCTGTCACGATTTTTTCCTTACGAAAAGGAAGCACTGGTCGATCCGTTCTGCGGTTCGGGCACGATTGTGATTGAGGCGGCGATGCTTGCGCACCGGATTGCGCCGGGTTTGAACCGCTCATTTCGCGCCGAACGCTGGCCGGTCATCGGACAAACTGCTTTTACTTTGGCACGCGAGGAAGCGCGCGATATACGGTTGGGACAGAACGACGGAGAGATTTGCTTTTACGGATCGGATATCGATCGAAAAGAGATCGAAAACTCGACTGCAAATGCCTCTGCGGCAGGGGTTTCCGACTTTGTCCGCTTTAAAGAGGCGGATGCGTTTACCCAGACTCCTGAGGCACTGCGCGCATGGACGGGGTATGCCCGACAGCTCATTCTGACGAACCCGCCGTACGGAGAAAGAATGCAAACACCGGAGGAAGCGACCGAGCTCTTTAGCGGAATCGCACGGACGTACCTGGATGATAACGGATATTGCAAAGACGGGATTCGGCTGTCGGTGATTTCGCCGGACGATTCATTCGAGCAGGCTTCCATCCGTCCGGCCGACAAGAGAAGAAAGTTGTATAACGGAAATATTCGCTGTCAAATGAATCATTATTTTCGACGGGCCGGAGATCGTTGACGGTGTCAAGATTCGGACCGGGATGTCCGCCATGTGAGGACAGCTAGTCGAACATTCATTCAAACCGATTCCGCAAAACGCTTCGTTTCAGGAGGCCTCAGGGTTTACCCGAAACTTACGCGTTTTTAACCAAATCCTTACAGAAAATGTAAAATCCCTGAATTCAAAGCTTTTCGGGCGCGAAAAGCCGTAAACCTTTGTCCTAAAGTTATGCACAGAGTTTTCCACATTATCCACAGGCTGAAAAAATCGAAAACAGGGGAAAAACGATAGAGAAATCATCCTGAATCGAGAGAAAGGAACTGCGTTTTTTTGATATAATGAGTGAAAGCGAAAGGGGGAGGCTTTGTTTATGTCAATTCTCACACAGCAAGCCGAGAATGCGAAAAGAGCTTCCTTGAAGATGGTTTCTCTTTCTTCGGAAGTCAAGAATAAGGCATTGGAATCCGTCGCCCGAATGCTCGGGGCGCGCGCACAGGAGATTTTTCTTGCGAACGCCAGGGACCTGGAGGAGGCCGGAAGAGCCGGGCTACCCATGCCCCTGCAGAAGCGTCTGCTTTTCGACGACCGGAAGCTGGAGGCAGTTATTGAAGGCCTGTTTCAGCTGACGAGATTAGATGACCCCGTAGGCAAGATTCTCCTGGCCACGCAGATGGACGAGGGTCTTTCGCTCTACCGCGTTTCCTGTCCGATCGGCGTCATCGGTATCATATTCGAATCGCGTCCCGATGCGCTGGTTCAAATCGCCTCGCTCTGCCTCAAGACCGGCAATGCGGTCTTCTTGAAGGGCGGTTCCGAAGCGCTGAACACGAACCGCATTCTCGCTTCGGTTATTGAAGAGGCATCCGTTGCGGCGGGAATTCCGGACGGATGGATTACGCTTCTGGAATCACGAACCGAGGTCGCCCAGATGCTCGGGCTCGAGGAATATATTGACCTGATCATTCCCAGGGGCTCGAACGAGTTTGTCCGATATATTATGGACAACACCAGGATTCCCGTTCTCGGCCATGCGGACGGAGTGTGTCACGTATACGTGCACAAGGCTGCATCACCCGACATGGCGCGCCGCATCGTCGTCGACAGCAAGACCCAGTACGTCGCGGTTTGTAACGCGGCGGAGACGCTTCTGATTGACCGCGACATCGCCGATTCGTTATTGCCCGATCTGGCCGCTGTGCTCCGGGAGAAGGGCGTTACACTGTACGGATGCGAGCAGGCTGCTGAAATGCTCTCGATTGATCGGGTGACCGATTGGCATAAGGAATATCTGGACTACGAGATGTCCGTGCGGATTGTCAACGGGCCCGAGGAGGCTATCGAGCATATCAACCGTTATGGATCGGGGCACACGGACGCCATCGTTACATCAAGCCGGGAGACAGCGGAGCTTTTCATGAATGCGGTCGACTCCGGAAATGTCTTCTGGAACAGCTCGACCCGTTTCTCGGACGGATTTAAATACGGCTTCGGTGCGGAGGTTGGAGTCAGCACATCGAAGATTCACGCACGCGGACCGGTTGGACTGGAGGGCCTTGTCACTTACAAATATAAGATTTACGGGAACGGTCAAATCGTCGAGGACTATGCTTCGGGCAAGTCAAGTTTCACGCATCGGCCGATCGGAGGATAGGCGGTCCGTGATCAGGCGATTCGAAATCAACTTAATCGGAGGATGAGCATGGTTATTTCAATCGCATCGGATCACGCGGGGTATGAACTGCGGCAGGCAATTGTCTCCTACCTTGCACAGAAGGGACATCAGGTTCTGGACCGCGGAGCCGTGTCCTCCGGGGAACCTTATAGCTACGTTCAGGCCGGACGACTGGTTTCCAAGGATATAACCGAGGGCTCGGCGGAAAGGGGCATTGCAATCTGCGGAACCGGGATCGGAATTTCGATTGTATGCAATAAGAAGCGCGGAATCCGTTGCGCACTGTGTCTGAATGAAGTCATGGCGAGGCTTGCTCGTCAACACAACGATGCGAATGTGTTGGCGATGGGTGGCAGAGTTGTCGGTGTATCACTGGCAGAGTCAATCGTCGACAACTTTATTCGCTCGACTTTTGACGGCGGAAGACACAGCGAACGGGTCGACGATATCGAATAAGAAAACGGAGGCTCCGGTGCGCGAATCGAGCGAAGCTTCTTTTTGGGATTAAGCGACGACCAATCCGCAGTATCGGTAAATGTGCCCGGTGATTATCGTTATTCCTACTCGGCAAACCGGAAGAGTGATACAATAGCTTTGATTTCATTAAAGGAGGGTCCCTCATGGAAAGCAACGTTTTCATTTTCGATCACCCCCTGATTCAGCACAAGATATCGCTATTACGTGATAAAAGGACGACAACAAAGGAATTTCGCGAGCTGGTCGGGGAGCTGGCAATGTTGATGGCCTACGAGGTGACCCGAGATTTGCCCCTGAAAGAAGTGGAGATAGAAACGCCCATTGCCATTGCCAAAACCAAGGTCCTGGCCGGAAAGAAGCTGGCTATTGTTCCGATACTGCGCGCCGGGCTGGGCATGGTGGACGGAATGCTTAACCTTTTACCGATGGCTAAGGTGGGACACATCGGACTATATCGGGATCCGAAATCCCTGGAACCGGTGGAGTATTACTGTAAACTTCCCGATGACGTTACGGAGCGGGAAATTGTCATCTTAGATCCGATGCTGGCTACAGGCGGTTCGGCATCTGCCGCAGTTTCGTTCCTTAAAGACAGGGGGATCACCCAGATCAAATTTATGTGTTTGATTGCCGCTCCCGAAGGAATCGCGAGACTTCAGAAAGACCATCCGGACGTTCCGATTTTCTGCGCGGCCAAGGATCCCCGCTTGAATGACCATGCGTACATCGTTCCCGGACTCGGGGACGCGGGAGACCGACTGTTCGGTACCAAGTGATTAAAGGCATCCGTAATAAATATTACAGAGGGAATCCTTCAAAAATTTGGCAACTGCGCAGTTGCACAAAAAAAATAATGAGCGTAAAATCGCTACTATAGCAAGATCTTGAAGTCCAGATCTAATCTGGACTTCTATTTTTAAGGGAAGTGGCAAGAGCGCAATGAGCTATAGTTTGGGACTATCTGTATCGGAGTGGTTCGCGCGATATTTTGAAGCGCTGAAGGACCGGTTGATTGAAGAAATTCAAATCGGTGACATTGGCGAAGAAATCGGCAATGCGATTATGCAGATTGAGCTGTTTTTTCAAGTCGGCGATTTGCGCTTTCTGATCACGGATGCCGTCATTGCGACGTGGGTAATCATGATTCCATCCATCATTTTCTGGATTTGGATGGCTTCGAAAAGAGAACGCCTCCCTGCCGGTCGGCAAGTTGTCACCGAGGCCATTGTCGGTCTTCTAACGGATCTTTGCATGAGCAAGGGTATGAGCAGGAAGCAGGCCGCGGAAGTGACGCCGATGGTGGGTACAATCGCCTTCTTTCTGGTCTCGTGCAACCTCGTTTCTCTGCTCGGTATTCGCCCGCCGGCGAAGAACATCGCTTTCCCGATAGCAATGGCGCTTTTCGCGATTGTTTATGTCATCGTCATTTCGATTCGATTCGTCGGAATCAAGGGCTTCCTGGCCTCGCTGGTTTATCCGATGAAGGCGATGCTGCCGTTTCGAATTCTGGAATACCTGATTAAGCCGATGTCCTTGGCACTCCGTCTTTTCGGCAATATATTCGGCGCCTTCATTCTAATGGAGTTTATCAGTATCGTCGTGCCGGTAATCTTGCCGGGAGCGCTGCTTCTCTGGTTTGACCTCGCGGACAGCTTGCTTCAGGCGGTTGTGTTCACGTATTTAACCATCAATTACATCGGTGAAATTCTCGAGGGTGCGGAAGCTGCGCACAAGAAGGAAATATTTCCAAAGGTTTCGGCGGTTACGCCTTAATATATTGTGAATCGGTTTCGTTATCTGGAGGGAGAATAATATGATGACACTTTTAATGATAAGAGCCGCACTTGAAACGGCGCCGTCCATCGATCCCAAGGCACTTGCGGCAATCGGCGCGGGGCTCGCGATCGGGCTGGCCGGCTTCGGTGCTACACTCGGTATGGGTATCGCTGCCGGAAAGGCTCTTGAGTCGGCATCGCGCCAACCCGAGATCTTCGGAAAGCTACAGACGATGCTGCTGACGGCCATTGTCTTCATGGAGTCTGTAGCGATTTACGCACTCGTTGTCAGTTTATTGCTGATTTTTACGTTTTAGAGGCGAAATAGCAGATCAACCGGCATAGGATACGGCGAGTCGATTTGCCGTGTGGTCGGGCAACGCTGCCGTAGCACCTCATCGGTATGGATGAATCGGGGTGAAAGTACATGAGTTTTGAAATGGAGTTTTATATAAACCGGGAGAATCGGCTCGCTCAAACCCGAGCGGAAACAGTCGCGCAAGATCCTGCCGAGGAGAAAAGCACCAACCCGTTTGCTCCGGATCAGATGGCCGGATATACGGTTACGATTATTATCACGGCAATCAACTTGTTGGTTGCATATTTGATACTGAAGCGCTTCGTGTTTAAACCGATGATTGCCTTGCTCGAAAAGCGGCGGGAATCAGTCGAGACTGAACTTCAAAATGCTTTAGAAAAAGAAGCTCAGGCCGAAACGCGTCTCACAGAGGCCGGTAAAGCAGTTCAAAATGCACGTGCAGAGGCGGCGGATATCCTTTCCGAGGCACGTACGCAGGCTCACAAGCAAAGCGTAATGATTGTCGGAGCGGCAAACGAAACGGCGGAAGAAACGCGCCGGAAGGCCGAGAACGATGCGCAGAGAATCCATCGAGCATCTGTCGAGCTGATGAGGGATGAGATTGCGGATTTGGCCGTATCCATCGCACAGAAGGTAATCGGAAATGAGATTTGCGAGGCAAATAAGAAGGAAGTACGTAAAACGATCCTCGAAGAATCACGGAAGGGTGAGGTGAGGAAAGATTGACTGACTCATCGATGCCCCGCGGAATCACCATAATCACCGCATCCGAACTGGAGTCTGATAAAATTGATTTTCTGGTTCAGAAATTCGCAGAACGTTATTCAATATCGGGATATTCGGTTGTCCATGAGATCGATCCTGAGCTCATGGGTGGCTTCGTTATTTTTACGGGCGGTTATCGCTATGACTATAGTGTCAAGGGCCAGCTGGAGAGACTGTCCCAACAGCTTAAAGGACCGGATCGACAATTGGAGGATTCTGACCTGCCCGGCGAGGGTCGCTCCGACATCGAAGCGGTGCGCGATTCATTGGAGCGCGCCATCCAAGCATTCAACGAGAATCCCACGGCGCTTTTCGAGAAAAATCTGACCGAGCCGGATGATAACAATCAAATCGCCGAGACCGAATATTCCGCCACAAAGGGGCCGGCCGACAGACGTTTGGACTTGCTGTTTTCGGAGCAGGATACGGTCGAAGAAGTCGGACGGGTTCTGAGTGTCAGCGATGGTGTCGCATTCGTCGAGGGTATCGAAAATTGCATGTTCGGAGAAACGATACGATTCGGCGCCCGCGCTTTTGGAATCGCGATGAATCTGGAGGTCCATCAGGTCGGTGTGGTCCTCTTGGGTGATATCCGTGAGGTTGTTGAGGGTTGTATGTGCCGGCGTACCGGAAAAACGGTCGAAATACCTGTCGGAAGCGGCCTTCTCGGCCGGGTAATCGACCCGTTAGGCCAACCGGTTGACGGCAAGGGAACCCTTCGGACCAGCCGGTCTCGACCTTTGGAATCACCGGCTCCGGGAATCATCGAGCGTTGCCCGGTAAATACACCGCTTCAGACCGGCATAACCGTGATTGATGCCCTGACTCCGATTGGCCGGGGACAGCGTGAACTGATCATCGGGGACAGACAGACCGGTAAAACCGCAGTCGCTCTTGATGCAATCATCAATCAGCGTGGCAAGAATGTCTTGTGCGTATACGTCGCAATCGGCCAGAAAATGTCGACGATTGTCCAGCTGGTTCAAACACTCGAAAAGAACAACGCTCTTGCATACACCGTCATCGTTGCCGCCGGCGCTGCCGAGCAGGCCTCGATGCAATACATCGCCCCGTACGCGGGCTGTGCGGTCGCCGAGTACTTCATGTACGAGAAGCATCGCGATGTGTTAATTGTTTATGACGATCTTACCAAGCATGCACAAGCCTATCGTGCGATCTCACTCCTGCTGCGTCGCCCGCCCGGCCGCGAGGCGTACCCGGGGGATGTGTTTTATATTCACTCGCGACTTTTGGAGCGGGCGGCAAACCTTGATAAAGCCAGTGGAGGCGGATCAATTACCGCTTTGCCGATTATCGAGACACAGGGCGGAGATATATCCGCCTATATACCCACAAATGTTATCTCGATTACCGATGGGCAAATCTACCTGGAGTCCGAGCTGTTTTTTTCAGGTCAGAGACCCGCGGTCAACGTCGGCCTTTCGGTTTCCCGGGTGGGCGGCGCCGCGCAGACCCTCGCGATGAAAAGATTGGCCGGACCGCTGCGCATAAATTTGGCGCAGGCCAGGGAAATGGCTGCGTTTGCACAATTCGGATCCGACCTGGACGAGAGCACGCAGCTGCAGTTAAAGCGAGGAGAAATCCTCGGAGAAGTACTCAAACAACCCCAGTTCGCGCCGCTTGCAACAGAGGAGCAGGTGGTCATTTTGTATTTGGCCACCGCTGAGAAAATGATTTTCCTCAACAAAACGGATGTACGAGAGTACGCCTTCTCCTTTTTGCAGCGCATACGCGTTCTACACCCCGAGGTTCTCACGGAGATTTCCGAAAAGGGAGAGTTGAGCGACAGCGTTACGCATCAGATTGATGAATACGAAATCGACCACCGAGCCGTTTATTTTGCCGAACACCGAGAATACGGCAATAAGGAGTAATTCATGGAACGCCCCGTTGATATTAAGAAGCGGATTCGAAGCGTAAATGACATACGTCAGTTGACCCGTGCGATGGAACTGGTCAGCGCCGCGAAAATGCGCCGCTCCAAGCTTCAACACGACCTGGTCTATCCGTTCTTTTCGCTATGTGCGGAAAGCATGCTCGAGATTCAGAGATCCTCGGAGGAAATCGACAATGCTTTTTTTCGACTTCGTGAAAAAAAGGAGGGCCAGACCTGGCGAATCGGATATTTTGTATTAACCGGCGATCAGGGATTGGCCGGAGCCTACAACAATAACGTCGTCAAGACCGCAGAGGAACATGTGCGCGAGAAAATTCTCGACAACGTCAATAAGGGACTCCAAACGGAGTATACACTATATGTGTTCGGAAGCATCGGCCGCGACAAGCTCATCAATGACGGATACCGGGTTGACCCTGATTTTTCGTTCCCGATTACAGAGCCGACCTATTACGAAGCTCGTGAAGTCGCCAACATTATCCGGAGGAAATATATTTCCGAAGAGTTTGACCTCGTATACCTGATTTACACAAAAATGGAATCCGCAATCAGTATGAAACCAATCATATCCCGAGTCGTGCCGGTAAATACCAAGGGCTTGGCGTCCTTCCTTCCCGAAGGCCTGACCGATGCCGGAATCGCACTCGAAAAAGGCACGGTTATCGAATATGAACCCGACGCGAACGCAGTGTTTTCCTTTCTGATTGACACATATCTCAACGCAATCCTATATGGCGCGCTGGTCGAAGCGTATTCCAGCGAGCAAACTGCGCGAATGACAGCCATGGACCACGCGACGCAAAACGCCGACGATATGATAAAAGAGCTTCGACTCAAGAGCAATCGAGCAAGGCAGTCCGGAATCACCACAGAACTTACGGAAATCATTAACGGCGCTCAATCAGTCAGCATGACCGACTGACATCAACGGAACGACAACAGAAACACGCGACCTTGAAGGGGTCCGAGGAATAGATAAGGGGTGTTTTTATGGCTCTGGGTTATGTAACACAAATCATCGGACCGGTAATCGACTGCCGATTTTCCGAAAACGAGGTGCCGGTCATTAACGAGGCGATTCGCATCAACCATCCGAATGGCTTCATCACCGCCGAGGTTCTGCAACAGCGCGGCAAGGGCGTAGTCCGCTGTGTTTCCTTTGACGCGACGGAGGGATTGGCTCGTGAAACCAAGGCGGAGTCACTGGGCACCCCGGTTATGGTTCCGGTCGGAGAAGGAATTACCGGACGTATGTTCAATACTCTTGGACAGCCGATTGACGGTTTAGGGCCCGTTCCCGCCGAGGATTACTGGCCGATTCATCGCAGTGCGCCGTCCTTTACCGACCAACATGCCACGGAGACCATTCTGGAAACCGGAATCAAGGTAATCGACCTGCTTGTCCCTTTTTGCAGGGGAGGAAAGGTCGGATTATTCGGCGGAGCCGGAGTCGGCAAAACCGTTTTGATCCTTGAGCTAATCCGAAACATCGCGTCCGAGCACGGCGGTATGTCTGTTTTTACCGGCGTCGGCGAGCGTTCGCGCGAGGGAAATGATTTGTGGCGCGAGATGAAGGACTCCGGAGTTGCTGAAAAGACGGTGATGATTTTCGGACAAATGAACGAGACGTCGGGGGCCAGAATGCGCGCGCCCTTGACCGGCTTAACGATGGCTGAATATTTCCGGGACAAGAAGCATATGGATGTCCTTCTATTTGTCGATAACATCTATCGGTTTGTGCAGGCAGGCGCCGAGGTTTCCGCTCTTTTGGGACGGATTCCCTCCGCAGTCGGATACCAACCTACTTTGGCCAACGAAATGGGTCAGCTGCAGGAAAGAATTACCTCAACCAAGAACGGCTCCATCACCTCGATACAGGCCGTTTATGTTCCGGCGGACGATTTGACCGACCCGGCTCCCGCGACCACTTTTGCCCACCTCGACGCCAACATTGTCCTATCGCGTTCCGTCGTCGAGCTTGGCATTTACCCGGCGGTAGACCCACTCGAATCCTCATCCAGAATATTAAGCGAATCCGTAGTCGGAAAGGAACACTATCAGGTTGCTCGCTCGGTTCAAGAAACGCTTCAGAGGTACCGCGAACTTCAAGATATCATCGCAATCCTCGGAATGGAGGAACTTAGCGAAAACGACCGCAGAACTGTCGGCCGTGCCCGAAAAATCCAGAAATTTCTCTCCCAGCCCTTCTATGTGACCGCAGATTCGACCGGATATGCGCCGAGATATGTGCCCATAGAGAAAACGGTTCAAGCATTCGGCGAGATTATTTCCGGCAGTGCGGACCATATTTCCGAGCAGCACTTTTTTATGAAAGGCGATATTGAAGATGTCTTCGAATCCTTTAAGAAGGGGTCATAAATGTAATGCCGGTTCGATTTGAGGCAAGCATCAATTGACAAGAGTATATGAGCGAAGAAAAGAAAACCAAAACGATGATGCTCGAAATCGTAACTCCGTACCGTCACTTTTACGAGGGACCGGTGGAGGCTGTCACCCTGTCATCTCTTAATGGGCGTGTGGGTATCCTACCCGGGCATGCACCGATGGTTATTGCATTGACGCCCGGTATAATCAAGATAACCGCAAACGGTACATCGCGTTACGCAGTATTGACGGACGGCTTTGCTGAAATTGGGCAGCACCTCCTGCTGGTTCTTTGTGATTCGGCGAATTGGCCGGAGGATATCGATGTTCAGAGGGCAGTAAACGCATACCATCGTGCGATGGAAAGAGCGAGCGCTGCTCCGCACCATTCCGACGAGAAGAAATACTCCGAAAATTCCATGAAGCGCGCTCTCGAAAGAATCAATGCGGTAAAGGAATACGGCACAGACTCGCAGAAGAACCTGTTAACTCGTGTTTACGGTGATAGGACTTCAGAGTAAGACCGGAGGGATTTTCTCTGCGCAATCTTACTACCAAAGGAGAAGATAAATCCAATCTCTCCGATACGTACTGTATCTCCGTCGGAAAGAGGGCTTTCCTCTTGTGTGTAGAGCTTTCTGTGACCGATATAACTTCCGCATCGAGATCCCAAATCAACAAGAAAAAAAAGCCCCTGTCTTCTTACGATCCGGGCGTGACGCGCGCAAACCGAAGGATGATCCAACGAAAAATCACAGAGCAGTTGATCGGATCCAATCAAGAAATCATCGGTCCAAATTACGCAACGCCGCTTCTTCTGAACCCGCTTTCCGTAATCACTTTGCTCAATGAGAAATCCCGGTTCAAAGGATGGAGTCTCCAATCCGTCGGGTGATATTGCCGTTTGATTCGTATCCGGGAAAAAAATTTCCCGGATCGAGGCTGATTTTTCTTTATCCTTCAAAGTGTCTGACGAAGAGGCTTCCTGCAATCCGAAACGACTGCAAGCCGTTATGGTCAAAAGAAGGAATACCAGGGAAAAGAC
>CAYGIB010000027.1:0-15053 GCA_964349735.1 uncultured Oscillospiraceae bacterium
TCCGAACGAGACGGTCTTATCGAGCTTAACCGATACCGAAGAAACCACGCCGGCGGTTGCGATGACATAATACGGGGTTTTGACGCGAATCTCTCCCGATCCGATAATAACGCCTTCGGCATCGGTTACCGTGGCCGTGGCACCTTCCGCAAAGGAATCGTCGGGGAAAGTGATCTCGACACCATCCGGATCGCTTGCGGTCACGGTTCCGTCGGCCGTTGAATCTCCGATTCGGACCGATACCTTATCCTGCGGGGAGACGGAGGGATTCGAAGAAAGTGTTACAAGCATCATATCGTCAAGCGATATCAGAATCGCTCCGTCCGTTGACCGGGACACGACGGACAGGTCATCGCCCTCCCGGACAAATATTCCCTTCACCCGTCCGGAAACGGGGGAGCGGACCGATGACAACTGCATTGCGGACTCGGAAAGGAGGCTTAAATCCAGAGCCTCCAGATCCTTTTCGAGAGCGAGTATTTCCTCGTCTAAGTAATCGTTTCGTATCTTGAAAATAGTGTCGCCCTTGCGGACGGCGTCTCCGATTCGCAGGAGCAAGTCCTCGACCTGTCCGTCTGCCGGAGCTTTGAGAGATATCGATTCGGCGTACATAACGGTGCCGCCGGCTTGGACGACTAAGGCAATGTCTCCTCTTTCGACCGTGGCGGTATCTTGAAGGAGCAACTCGGCAGTGATTCTGTTGCGAAAGGAGGTCCAGACCATATAGGCTGCCACTGCGATCAGAAGGATGACCGACACGATGACGGCGCGTTTGATCCATTTGCGCCGGGTGCGGGGGGGGTTTCTTGTTTCGGACATAATAACCGCCTTTCACTGCGATATCGGTGGGGTTGGTAAGCGCAGCGTGGATTTTTTGAGGGACGACTTCGCCCACTCTCCGATTATATCATTACTTGGGATGTGGGATTCACTGTGTTTCTCTCGAAAAGGAGCTTTTCGAGAGGCAAAAGGCGGTTCATATTCGGTCCGAACTGGTATAGAATGGGAGGGACACCGGGCGGATGCGGTGAATTAAGATTGTTCGACTCATTCTCATTACGAATGACCGTCGGATCGGAGGATTTGATTATGCCGATCACTCGGGCACCGAGATATGTAAAGACGCTTTTCATCGTGACATCGGCGGCAATCGCCGCAAGTTACGTTGTGCTGACTTTGCCTTTCGCTCAAATCGCGTACGGCCCATTACAGTTTCGACTTGCCGAATGTATGGCGGTTCTGCCGATTCTGACACCTGCGGCCATACCGGGAATCACCATCGGGTGCTTTCTTGCTAATCTTTTCAGTCCACAGAATCTCGGTCCGATCGACATCATTTTCGGATCGTTTGCGACGCTTCTATCCGCGATTTCCACACGTTGGCTGTATGCCGTGCTTAAGTATCAAAAGAGCTTTCGAAGAGACGTTATTTCCTTAATACCGCCGGTCGTCTTTAACGCATTGATCGTCGGGACATATCTGACGTTCCTTCTGACAGACGGACCGGTTCGCGCCACGATGATTATTGTAAATATTGCGTATATCGCTCTGAGCGAGGCGATTGTTGTCTATTTGATCGGGTATCCGTTGTTAATCATTCTTCGGAAATCGGGAGTAGGGAGAATATGGGAAGAGACGAAAAGAACGTGAATCAATATTTCTCGGCCCGGCCGGACACCGTGTCCGAGCGCGGTCGAATCGACACGAGGATTCACGGGGTTGATTTATGCTTTTTCACCGACACACAGGTCTTTTCGAAAAAGCACATCGATTTCGGCACCCGGTTGATGCTGGATGCGGCAATCGATGATTTGAGCGAGCGCGGGATCAGGCGAGGGCGCCTATTGGATCTCGGTTGCGGCTACGGAGCGGTCGGAATTACGATGAAGCGCGTTTTTCCGGCAATGGATGTCGTGATGACGGACATCAACGAGCGGGCGACAGTGTTGGCCCGCGAAAACGCTGAGCAAAATCACAGCAAGCAGATTGCGATTCTGGAATCGGACGGAGTCTCGGCGGTGGAGGGAAACTTTGACGTGATTATGACCAACCCGCCGGTCCGGGCGGGAAAGCAAACCGTTTTCTCTTTCTACGAGGGCGCGTACGCACACCTCATGAAGGGCGGCACACTCTATGCGGTTCTTCAGAGGAAGCAGGGCGCTCCGTCCAGCAAGAAGAAACTGGAGGAGCTTTTCGGTTCCTGCGAGATCATTCGAAAGGATTCGGGATACTGGATCATGAAGGCGGTTCGCGCGGGAGACGGGAAAGATGAATAGCAATCGTTCTGACGGAAGACACCGGGCTTTTTTGCTGAGCGTGACCATCCTTCTGGGTTGTCTGGTTCTTTTGTCGGCTTGTTCCGACAGAAATCCGAAGCCATCCGATCACCGGGCTTATCTGGGTGAATATGCATATGACGCGCCCATCACCGCTATGGTCTACGAGGATTTCGAGGGAGAGGGCTACGGAATCGTTTATCGGGAGGTTACGGACTTTACCGGATACGTCACGAAAGCTCCGCTTCCGATTCTCATTTATTTTTATACTGCTCTGCACGACGATTACGCCGGTACGACCGCCGAGGTCGAGCAGATTGCGGAGGACTATCACGCCGACTTACTGGTGATGACCGTAGATGTCTTTCAGGAGGGAACGATTGCCGCGCATTACGGAATTGAGACGGTCCCGGAATTTATCCTTTTTCGAAACGGGGCGGTATATTTGCGATTTGAGAGCGGCAGCCGGGAAACGTGGTCGCAGGATGAGTTTCGACAATGGGTCATCGACGGCATTACATAATTGGATGTTGGGAAGAACGTCACAAACCGGTACGCTGACATTTTCGGTCAGAGATTTGAGGAACGATTATTTTACCGATATAGGGGAACCGGGAGGAAATGAAGATGGAATACGAGTACCTTTTTGCGGTCGGGCAGGACAGCCATCGGTTTATTCATACAAGCGACAATACGAAAAACCGTCGGCATATTGACGCTTCCGACAACCGGGCTACCGGGGCAGAGACCCAGACGGGTCAACGAGTCGGAGGAGTCTGGATTGACGAGTCGCCGACTCTTCTGGCCAACAGCGACGGCGACGTTCTGCTTCACGCTCTGACGAACGCAATATCGGGAATCACCGGAGTCAACATCTTAGGCGAAAAGGCGGACCGTATGTGCCTTCAGCAAGGAATCACGGACAGTTCGGCGTACCTGAGGGAAGCCGTGAAATACCTGGGCGACCGGAAAATCATTCACGTTTCATTTTCCGTCGAATGCAAAACACCGAGACTTGCCGCTCATATCGACGACATTCGGCTCGGTGTTTCCAATTTGTTGAGCATCCCCATTGCGTCGGTCTGTCTCACAGTAACCTCGGGAGAAGAGCTGACCTCATTCGGAAGGGGCGAGGGCATTACGGTAATCTGCGGGATTACGGTTCGACAGGCTCAAAGGGAGACCTAGACGCTCGCGGCTTGGGGGCAGCGGAGGATTCGGCGGAGGATTCGGCGGCGGACTGAAGAAAAGATTCGGCAATCGCAAAATCCTCCTGGGTCGTAATTTTGATATTGGAATACGCGCCCTCCACCAGTCGAACATGTGCGCCGATGGCCTCGGCGAGCGAGGTGTCGTCCGTGGCAACCCGGCCTCTTCGCATCGCCGAGGAATACGCTTCAACCAGAATGTTATATCGAAAAACCTGCGGCGTCTGAATTTCCTGAAGTGTCTCGCGGTCGGGTGTCGAAAGAACGGATCCGGCATCATTCTTGTCCGTCTGTTTGATGGTGTTCTTGACGGGCACCGAAGCCGCACATACTTCATACATCGCCGATGCTCTGAAACAACGATCCAAAGTATCTTGATCGATCAGACAACGGGCTCCGTCGTGGATAAAAACGACATCCTCTTCACCGGGCGGAAACGGCAACGAGGAAAGAGCAAGGATGCCGTTCCAAACAGATTCCTGGCGTGTCTCGCCGCCCGGAACGATATCTTTAACGAATGCAAAATATTCCTTCTCACAGATACGCTTAATCTTGAATATGTTCTCCTCGGCGGTTACGACGACTGTCTGCATGGAAAAGGCGCCCTTCCGGGACATACGGTTCAGGAACGTGTCGAATGCCCGAAGTGTCCGCTCAATAACGGGAATCCCCGCAATGTTCATGAACAGCTTGTTCTCAGAGCTGTTCATCCGGCTTCCGCTACCGGCGGCGGGTATGATGACAAAAAGTCGGCGAATCTCGTCTTTACCCGATTTAAGAGCTGATATTCTCATAATGTACCTCTCTTTATCAGAATGACCGGCCCGAAGTGAACAAGACATCGATCGCTTCAGACAGGGAATCCACGAAGATAAACTCCGGCAAAGCAAGTATAGCATGTTCTGCTATATTACTACGAGTATCGGATGCGATTTTTTTTGATAATTTGTCAAGCGCAGGTTGATTCGCACCGGGCAAAACACAATGGCGGAAACCGAGCGCGATGCATTCTCCGATTCGCCGCTCGATAAAGTTGACGGGTCGAATCTCTCCGGTCAGACCGACCTCGCCGAATACCAGCATATCCGACTTCACCGGGATATCCCGAAAAGCCGAAAAGACCGCGGCTAACACCGCCAGGTCGCAGGAACGCTCGCTGATTCGAAGGCCGCCGATTACATTCACGTACGCGTCCATGTTGTTGATTCCGAGCGAAAATTTCTTCTCCAGAATTGCGAGCAGCATCCCCAGACGCATACGGTCTAATCCCTGCGCCATCCGTTGCGGAACCGAAAAGGATGTAGGCGAAAGAAGGGCTTGAATCTCCACAAAAACGGAGCGGCTGCCCTCAATCGTAGACGTGACGACCGAACCGGGCGCATTAATCGGTCGACCCGAAAGGAGCAGGGAGGAGGCATTGTCGATTTCCCGGAGTCCCTTGTCGGTCATCTCGAAAAACGCGAGTTCGCCGGTTGCGCCGTAGCGATTCTTCACGGCACGAATCATCCGGAACGGTCCGGAATTCTCGCCCTCGAAATAGATTACCGTATCCACCATATGCTCCAGAACACGGGGCCCTGCGAGCGTGCCGTCCTTGGTTACATGACCGACCAATACGATCGGAATCATCAGATTCTTGGCAATTCGGAGGAGTCCCGCCGTTACCTCACGAGCCTGACTGACACTGCCCGGCGCTGAAGTCAACTCCTCCGAATAAAGTGTCTGTATGGAATCGATCACGCAAAGAGACGGCTTGTGCTCGGCGATAATCCGGGAGATTTCTTCAAAGGAAGTGTGTGAGCAAAGAAGAATCGACGGACTGTCTATATTGAGTCTTGCGGCGCGCATGTGAATCTGTGACTGTGATTCCTCACCGGAAATATATAATACCTTGCCCTTGCGGTCGACCCGCCCGCAGATTTGCAGAAGCAATGTCGATTTACCGATACCCGGGTCGCCTCCGACCAGAACCAACGCGCCCTCGACAAACCCGCCGCCCAAAATACGGTCAAACTCCCGGATACCGGAAGAAAAGCGAGCATGGTCGTCGGAGGTAATCTCCGAGAGGGCCCGAACCCCTGTATCTCCGACCCAATTCGAGCGCATTGAGGGCTTTCCCCCCTTCTCGCCGGCGGGTTCGGACTTCTCTTCAATCAGAGTGTTCCATTCCTTACAGGAAGGGCAACGACCCATCCATCCCTGCGTTTCATAGCCACAGGAATTGCATACAAAAAGAGTTCTGCTCTTGGCCAACGACAACCTCCGAAAGCCCGGATGAGTATGAGGAACACCGGGATTTCCATCAGTATATCACTTTCACAAGACTCGAAAAGCAGGGATTAGCGACAATTCGCAAATATTCCTGTTTTCTTAACGTTCCTTTTTCGCGAACTTTATCATAGAATAATAATCAGGGCTTGATTTTGTGGTGTGGAAGGATGGTAGGTCGATGAATAAACCCTGGCTCACTCATTATGATCCGAAGATGAAGGAATCCGTCGAATACCCCGAGAAGAGCATGTACGAGATGCTGCTTCGCACCGTGAAGTCATTTCCGAGTCGCGTCGCCATAAGCTTCGAGGGTTCCTCGATGAGCTACGAGGCAATGCTCGGTCAAGTCGAAACGGTTTCGGAACGATTGAAGAGCCTGGGAATCGGGAAGGGTGATGTTCTTACCATTTGTCTGCCGAATATTCCTCAGGCGGTGATCGTTTTTTATGCGGCCAACAAGCTCGGAATCATCGCCAATATGGTCCACCCCAAGACACCGCCCGATGAACTCTCTGAATTCATGACATCTACGAACAGCCGCTATCTGATTATACTCGATGCGTTTATGTTTAAGTCGCTGCCTGTTTTCGAGCGCATCGGCGTTAAGAAAGTCATCGTCGCTCGAATCGGAGACTACCTGTCACCGGTGAAGAGAGCGGCCTTCTTCATTGCAAAGGGCCGCAAGATTCCCCCGACCCCGGAGCATGAACGCTTTGTTGCGTGGCGGGAGTTACTCATTTCGGGTGCCAAGGGACTGGACAAGTCGGAGAAAGCGGCTCCGTATGAGCGACAGATCGAACCGCACGACCCGGCCGTATATCTGCACAGCGGCGGAACCACCGGAACGCCCAAAACCATCGTTCTTTCATCCCATAACATGAATGTTTTGGCGATGATCGGCCCGCAGATTGTCAATATCGACGACCCTTTCGAGACCGGCATGATTCCCGCGGGTCTTTCTATGGCGGCGATCCTCCCACTGTTCCACGGATTCGGACTTTGCATGTGCATGCACACCATGGTCTGCAACGGCATTGAAACCATTCTCGTTCCGCTTTTCACTCCGGATTCCCTGGCTAAGGTGATTCTGCGCGATAAGCCATCGTTCATCGCCGCTGTCCCGACACTTTTCGAGGCAATACTCAAGAGCAAGAAACTGGAGAAGAAACGCCTGCCTTTTCTGAAGGCCTGCTTCTGCGGCGGAGACTCGCTCTCACCGGATCTGAAAACACGCTTCGAGACCTTTCTGCGCGAGCGCGGCGCTCCGCTATCGCTCCGTGAAGGCTACGGCCTGACCGAAACGGTGACCGTCTGCAGTGTGAATCCGGAATACCAAAGCAAGGAAGGGTCGGTCGGACTGCCGATTCCCGATGTTTTGATGAAGATTGTTCACGTCGGCACGAATCAGGAGCTTTCGCCGGGTGGGCAGGGAGAAATCTGCGTATCCGGGCCGACCGTCATGCTCGGATACCTGAACGACCCCGACGGGACCGAAGAAGCCATCCATATTCACGAGGACGGTCTTCCATGGGTACACACCGGTGATTACGGCTATATGGACAAGGACGGCTATTTCTTTTTCACCCAACGCCTCAAGCGAATCATCAAGGTATCCGGCGTGCCGGTTTTCCCCTCTCAGATAGAAGCGATCATCAGCTCTGTTCCGGGAGTTGGCAGCGTTTGTGCGATTGCGATTCCCGACCCATACCGAATGCATGCCGTGAAGGCAGTCGTCGTTCCGGATGCAGGCGGAAAGTCCGACGGAGAGGAAGCGGTAAGGGAACGCATTATGGATGTTTGCGGGGATAAACTCATCGCTTACGCCCGCCCTGTGGAGATAGAATTCAGGGAAAGCCTGCCCAAGACACTGGTCGGCAAAATTGATTACGTTCTTCTCGAGAAGCAGGAACTCGAAAAACGCGCTCCGATTCAGTCGGTATAATCGACAAGAGAGTAAGCTCAAACGGTCTCGCCCCGGGCGATTTCCGCAACTGTTTCGGCGCGCTTCGCTTTTCGCGTGAATATGAAGAAAATTACAATCGCCAAAACAGTAATCAATGTGACAGCCAGACCGCCCTCGGGGCCGAAGTCGCCCCCGGTTATTAAGGCCTTTGCATCGAGAGTGTATTCGGTGGACATCAATGCTGCGGGAGCCTCGCTTCCGCTTACCTGAAGTCCGAAAATATTGCCCTGCGTGAAGTTCCACGCGCTGTGGGCAGCGCAGACGGTGAAAATCTCCCCGGTTCGATAACTCAATAACGCAAAGAAAGCGGCAATCAAAATCAGATTCGCTAAGGCCAGCGGCGTAACGCCGATATTGCCCGAATGAAGCAGCCCGAACAAAAGGGATGTGAGCCCGACAGCTCCCGCGCGTCCGAATTTCACCGCAACCCTCGGTAACATATACCCTCGCATCATGATTTCTTCCGAGGCCCCCTGCGGAATCCACATTACAATGTATGAAAGGAAGAGCGGCAAGGCATCGGAGGTCATAGAAAAACCGCCGATGCGAATCTGGCCGAAGAATAGAAGAATCAGGTATACGCCCGCAATCATGGAAAAGCCGATGACAAGTCCCCGGGCATATGAAAGGACAGCACGCCGGATTCCTCCGGCGGCACGGAGTGGAAGACCCATAGAAGACAGAGGGTTCTTTTCGAGGACCTTGACGATAAAGAAGTAGATGAGGATGATGACGATATAGCCGCCTGCCATACCCAGTATGAATGCCTGTTCGCGCATCAGTAAGCCGACGAGATTATATACAGAAACCACTGCCGATCTCACCTGGAACCGTTCGGCCGCCTCCGCAATCGATTCGATAAATCGGACCGACTCGTCGGTTCGCATGAAGAAAAGAGCCGGGACAATCAGGGCGAGCGGTTGAAACACCGAGAGCAATACAAGGGGAAGGGTATAGTGGTATGAAATCAGTCGAAAAGCGCTTCGCCAGCGATTGGCTCGATACCCGAAAATCACGGATTTGGGATACGCAAGGTAGTTGACCTTGGGATTCAGAAGTCGCGCACGTTCTCTTATTTCACGAAAATCGGAAGAGGCGTCGTTGGTCGTGGTGAATCGCTCGGAGTGAAGAAGGCGAACGGAAACGACAAACAGAATCGCGCTGATAAGAAGCGATACGATAAGAAGAACGATGAAATGAGTAAAGGAATATACCCCGGTAAGGATTGCGGCGATACCGAGGTAATGCCCGAAAAAGGGAATGAAATAATATAGCGGCTCGGGATTGGCGCTTTCGTTCATGGCCATGACGCAGACGATCAGAAGAATCAGGAAAATCGGCAGAAATGCAGTTTGCGCGGAAAGAACGGTCTTGTTCAGCACGGAAATGACGATAATCAGCGAAGATAGTAGAAGGACCAGTGAACCGACGACCAAAAGGATACCCGGAAAAGCAAGGATACCGGATCGGCCCAAAGCAATGACAGCGAGCACGACGATGACAGCCCCGGAAGGAATCGTGCGCAGGAAAACACCGAGGATATTTCCCGCAACGATTTGAAACTTTGAGGCCGGCGTCAATAGAAGTGCGGAAAAGGTGCCGTTCTCCTTTTCACCGGCGACCGCGTCGACGCCCGATTCCATGGCAACAAATAAAGCGGCAATAAAGACGATGAGCGGAATGATCATTCTTGAGATGTACTCCCGAATACCTCCCGATTCATCCGAGTAATCAGTGAGCCGTTCCCAGTCGAGAGCGACGGAAAACGCAGGTCGGGAAGGAACGGTTATGCCCTTGCCGGTCGTGAGGTGCGCTCCGAAATCCCTTACGATATAAGCGATGATGTCATCGTGAGCAGCCTTATATTCCTTTCGGTCCGTGTTGAAATACGACACGATCTGGGGGCGGTCGGTTTGATGCTCGGAAAAAATCCGCGCGTCAAAGTCGACGGGAAAAACGACGGTCATGAATGCCGAGTTTTCGCTCATCAGGCGGTTCATTCCGACAAAATCGTAATAAGCGGATGCTTGGGATAAAACGTACTCGAAGGGCAAACGTTCTTTCTCCTCAACATATTGAAGGAATGATTCGGGCGCATTGATTATGAGGATCCGGTGTTTGGACCCGAAATCCCATTCAGAATTTTCATCATACGGATTGATAATGAAGCTCGCCATGAAGAGAAAAGTTGTGATCAAGAATAGAAGGCAGGCAACAAGCGTCAGGCGGGACACCTTGGACTTGAGGCGCGAGCTTTTCGCAAGATTCTTTTTTGCGATGGTCCAAATGTTTTCGAACATTCGTTACTCCCTGTGGTGGTCTCTGTATAGCGAAAGAAAAGCCTTTTCAAAGGATGCTTCCCCGACCGTTGCGTTGATGTCAAAAATCGTTCCTTCGGCCACGATTCGCCCGTCGATAATCACGGCCAATTCGTCGCAAAGCGATTCGGCGACGGAAAAAATATGCGTGGATAAAAGGACAGCATGGCCGCTTCGTCCGAGCTCTCGCAGATACTCTGTGACCTGGTAGGCGGTAAGTATGTCGAGCCCGTTGGTCGGCTCGTCGAAAATAATGACCGGCGGGTTGTGAATCAAGCTGATCGCAATCGATATTTTCTGCCTCATGCCGGTTGAGAGCTCCACAATCTTCTTATCAGCAAACGGTCCGATGTCGAAGCGATCGAAGCTTTCCAGCTTCTTTTCGGTAATTTGAGGCGGGCTGAGCCGATATAGCTTACCGAAGAAGTCGAAAAGCTTGTTGGGTGTCGAATAAGGATCCAGACGAACCTCAGAGGTCAGGAAACCGATTTTCTCATGAATTTCCCTCGAATTTTGCACGGTATCCAAACCGCAAACGGAAATGCTTCCGTGCGTTGGCTTCAACAACGTGGCAATCATCTGCATCAATGTCGTTTTCCCCGCGCCATTCGGGCCGAGAAGCCCGAAAATATGGTTATTTTCGACCTTGAAAGATACATCGTCCACCACGTTGACGTCGTGTCTGTATTGCTTGCTGACATGACTGACCTCAATCATTTGATCCTCCTTGTTTCGGAAATGCCGGCAGCCGTCGGATTGAAGTGTTTTCCGGCATAAATAAACATGGCGACGGCAAGGGAAAGGTTGATGAACGTTACCAGGGCAAGTCGAAAGCCGCTCAGCGTGCCGTTCAACGTGTCGCGAATAATCATCAGACTGTTGTGAGCCGGGATGAGATACTCAGCCCAGATTGATCCGGAGGTTCGGAACAGGTGCCCGAAAAATTCAAAGAGGTAGAGCAGAAGAGGAATCTGGAGGTTCAGCATAACGTCCTGAAACGAACTCAGCGACAGAGTGACGACAAAGCAGTATGCGGTCATCATCAAGGTGACCGTCAATATGGTAACCAAAACCGCGAGCAATTCCTTCGGGAAAAGCATAAGACCGAAAGGAAGAAGTGACATCGGTGCATTGGTGAAATTGAACCACGACGATAAAATTAAGACCATAAGGGTAATCATGGACGAAACGGAGGCAATCAGTGTGACGGCTAACGCTTTTCCTGCCAGTAAGGAAGGGGTTCCGATCGGAGTCAGCGCGATTTTCGCAAGGAATCCGCGCTGACGGTCAGCCGCCAGGGTATCGGCCGCAAGAGAATAAACACAGTAGTAAGAAAGGAGAATCAAAATGCTCGGAATGACCCGGCCGGCAGCCGGATTCGCGGCACTGCGGTAGCTCATCAATGCGGTGTAGGGGCTTATCCGATTCGCGTCAAAGGCACCGCCTCCGCCGGAAGCGTAATATTCTCCGCCCAAATTCCGGAGAAGGAAGCCTTCATATCGATCCAAAATATCGGCCTCGAACTGAAGGTAATTCGACCATGAACTCAGGTTCGTTGCATTGTAGTAGATGCTGATGAAAGCGGTGCTTCCGGCTCTCTCGTCTCCCGCGGAAAGACGAGTATAATACCGGCTGACCGCATCGGAAAAGCTCGGGTGGTCCGGTCCGCCCTCATAAGGAAAAGAGGAAAACGCTACGAAAATGCCGCCGCCTTGTGTTTCTTTCATCGCTTGGCCGCTCTCGACCATGACGAGGAATTCTCTGCCGTCGATTACCTTATAATTGACCAGAATGGAGGATGCACTACTCTCGGCATACTCGAGAAACGTCTTATCGGGATCCACCAGCACAACCGCACCCCGTCCGACGGTGCCGGAGGAAAGGAAGTTGACCAGAACAGGAAAAGCGTAAAGAGAAACCAGAAGAACAAGAGACGGAACCAAAAAAACCGACACGGTTTGGCGCCAGTTCGAAAAGACTCTTCGAAGCTCCCAGCGAAGCAATAAATATGTTGTTTTCATTCACGCACCTGCGTTACCATAATATAACTAAGTCAATTATACCTCAGAGGAGTGTCAAAGTCAGAGGCCGAAACACTCCGCGTAGCGCTGATTATTACTATTATGAACCTCAGGACGGCCCGGCGCAGTAAAGAATCATTACGGACAAGCGAAATAAATGTAAATATTGTTTACAATTCATCGGGTTTTTTATATCTGGATGGTTTGCTTAAATAACGATATGATATAATATACTCGTTTCTTGGGAACTGTGACATGAATGTCGTTTTTATATACTCTGAGACAACCGATCAATTTCTGGAGGCTTGAATCATGGCAAAAATGACTCGTCTGGCCACGACGGTAACCGCAAGGTATTTTCCATCCAACGAATTGACTGATGCTTTCTATTTAGACGGACGGCTGACCGGGAAACGGGAATCACGCTCGGCGGATATCACCACGGACAAAGAAGACCGCGGTTTTTTTCATGCGGTTTTTTCTCATGCGGCGATTCCGGGGCAGGACTCGAGCGGACTGCCTCCGTACGAACCTGCGCTTCGGAAGCTATATAACGATATTAAGGGCGGGCGTAAGTCACTGGATGACGAGATCGGAGAAATGGTGAACACCGCGGTTTCGGTGACCGGGCGGCTGAAGATACAAGCCGAGAATGCCCGGTCTCCTTTTTTTGCCGGTTTTATCGTTAAGGACTCCGAGGCGTTCGCGATTACTCTGGGCAAAGGCTTGGCCTTCCTCTATCGGGACGATACCCTTTTCCCGATGACAGCGACGGATATCAAGATTGATCCGGTGAATACTCAAAAGCAAAAGGTTGACCATTTCTATAATTATTGCGCAACGAAGACCGCAACGGCGCTTTGTTCAAACATTGCCCAGCTCCGGGTAGATGATTGTATCATTCTGTGTAACCGGGAAGTGTACGATGCGTTGGGCCAATACGAACTGTTACGTATTCTCTACGATGCCGAAGATCAATGTGAGGCTGCCGGCAATGTGATTACCGAGGCGGCCGCGAAGCTTACGAACGTACCGTTACAGTTTATGATTTCATTTGTCGAGAATGTGTCCGCGCCCGAGAAGGGAGGCTTCTTCGGTTTCGGCCGCAAGAAGAACCAGCGAGAGGCGGAAGAGGATTTGGAATCCCCGACGGAAGATGTCATGACTCCGGTCGAAATTGCTCCGGTTATACCTCCGGTTGTCATTCCTGTAACGGATGTCGTCGAGCCGCTGTTTTTCGGAAACGAACCGACCGATCCGCTTGCAGAGCCCTTAGCCGAGAAGCCGGTGTCTGAGCCCGGGCCGGAAGACCCGATTCAATTCAATGACGAGAGCATGAAACCTTTCGGCGAGCCGCCCGTTAACAAGGAGCCGGAAATCGACGAAGGCGGGTTCATCAAGACCGGAGAGCCGGCTTCGGATCGTACGGTTGCCGATACTGCGAATGAGGAGGGCGATGAATCAATCATTGCGTCCGATACGGAAGATAAGGGTTTAGAAGTCGCCGATGCGAAGGATGCGTCCAAGCTTAGCGACGAAACGTCTTCGAGTGATCTGGCTTCGAAACCGGAGGGGGATTCCTCCGCGAAGGATACGGAACAAGGAATCAAGGACAGCAAGACCGATCACATCGCAAGTAAGGAACCGGAGGAAGACTTCGAGGTCATGGAGGCGTTCGCGCAGAGTGACGAAGGGAATATTGTTCCCGTCGTAACGGCTGATTCCGTCTCATCGATCCCGGAGAAAATGGCATCCGATATCGAAGCGGATGGAGAAACGGAGAGCGAAATGGGAAACTTTGATTTCGACGGCAAAGACACTCCCCGATACATTCCGGATGATGACGGCGAAGAAAGCGAGACGCTGTTGTTCGGGGACGAGCCGGTCGACGAATCGGATGAGCAGATCGATTATTCCGGACAGGAAGAAAGTTATACGGATTTTTCGGAGGATCAGATTCCTATTGCGGATGACGGTTTTTACGGTGTTCCGGATACTGCCGGACAGGCAGACGGTTATTATATCCCGTTTGACTCCACGCAACCGCCGATGCCGATCGGAACCGCCGGACAGGACATCCCCGAGATTCCTTTATACGACGCACCGTCCTATCAGCCGCCGACATATTTTGATGAACGTATCGGATCTGCCTATCAACCGGCGGATACTTACTCGAGAGGATCATTCGATTTGCCCGATGACGACGGAGATGTTCGCAGAGACTATCCGCCGATGCCGCCGACTTCTTCGAATATTGATTTTTCATATGGTATGCCGCCCGTTGCTCCTCGCGGCGGTCCCCAGCCCCCGCGCAGGAGTGCGCCGAGACCGGATGGCAGACCCGTCGGATCGCAAGGTCCCGGACAAAGACCACGCTCGGGAGATCCGTTTGATCAGGAGCGGGGATTTGATTATGGGGATGCCGACCGGACGTACAAGAAGAACAATTTTCTGATGATCGGCCTCGGTGCGGTTTGCGTCGTTCTGGTAATCGTTTTGATTGCCTTTGCTGCCAGCCAATGCGGCAAAGACAACACGAGCGGGACGACCAAGGCGACAACGGAGACAACAGAAATTCAGACCGAGACGACAATTGCTAGCGATCCGTCCGGCAGTGCCGTGATCACCGATCCTTCGGGTACACCCGGAGCGGAGATTCTTGCTGTTTTCGAGTTCTCCGACGATACCGGATTCCGGACCTGGTGGGATCTGTTCTACACGGTCTACGGTATTAAGCTTGACAAGAATGACGATCCGAGAATCGCGACAATCATTGCGTATAACCAGAAGCCTGCAGATTATGTGCCGCAGCCGGGTGATCGGATCCTGTTGCCACCGTCCTCTATGTTTACAACCGCCGACTGATCGGAAACGAACAGCAGGGGGTTCCCGTGAAGCCTTCGGGCAGCTGACCGGTAAAGGTCAAGCTTTAGACACGGGAGCCCCCTTTTTTTCGTTATTTTGGCGAAATGAAACTTTGATACTGGAAAATTGCA
>CAYGIB010000028.1:0-15021 GCA_964349735.1 uncultured Oscillospiraceae bacterium
CTTACGAGCCATGTAGTAGCGATAAGGAGCCAGAGTCATAACACGCTGATCCTTAAGAACCGGAAGCCCTGTCGGAATCACAATCAATTTGTCAATCAGCCCGCTTAAAAGGGCTCCGCGAATCACCGACATGTGTCCGTCGTGAAAAGGGTCAAATGCACCGCCATAAATCCCGTAGTTCAAAACGATTTCCCCGTCCGTCCGATATCACTTCTGTAGTGCATCCCTTGGAATCGAATACCCAACACGCCCTCATAAGCATGATCGATGGCTTTCTCCGTCGTGTCGGCATCCGCATAGACACAAAGTACACGCCCGCCGTTTGTATATAACTTATTGTCCGTCAAGCGAGTCCCGGCATGAAACACCAGTTTACCACAGGTATCAATTCCTTCAATTTCAAAGCCTTTATCATAATGGTCCGGATAACCGCCCGATGCCATGACTACACAGCAGGATCCGCCTGTCTTGAATTCCAGCTTCACCTTGTCCAAAGTGTGGTCTACGCATGCCTCAAACACCGAAAGAAGGTCATTCTGAAGTCGCGGCAGAATAGCCTGGGCTTCAGGATCTCCGAACCGGGCATTGTACTCAATGACCTTGGGGCCGGACTTCGTCAGTATCAGACCGTAATAAATTACTCCGACAAAGGGGGTTCCCTCACTTGTAAGTGCGGAAATAGTCGGCACGATAATTGTGTTGTAAATTTCTGTTTCCTGCTCCTCAGTCAGGTCCGCGCCCGGAGTAATGGCGCCCATTCCGCCGGTATTTTTACCCTGATCATTATCTAACGCGCGCTTGTGATCTCTCGATGAAACCATTGGAAGAACAGTGTCTCCATCCGAAAATGCAAGAATCGTCAGCTCCGGCCCTTCGAGATATTCCTCGATCAGCACGCGATCTCCCGCACTTCCGAATTTCTTTTCGGAAAACATCGATCGAATCGCCTCTTCCAGTTCTCGGCCGTCCCTTGCAATGATGACGCCTTTTCCGAGCGCAAGTCCGTCCGCTTTGACAACAGCAGGGGGAGTAACCTCACGAGCGTATGCGAGCGCATCTTCTTCATTATCGAAAAGACGGTACTTCGCCGTGGGAATGTTATACCGCATCATCAGGTCCTTCGAATAGGCTTTGGACGATTCGATACGGGCTGCAGCGGCGCTCGGACCGAAGGCACGGATTCCCTTTTCCTGAAGTCGGTCCACAAGGCCGAGGGCCAGAGGATTTTCCGGCGCGACCATAACAAAATCGATACCTTCGTTGATCGCAAACCGAATCATTCCTTCAATGTCGTCAGCAGGAATCGATATGCACGTAGCGATGCTCGCAATTCCGCCGTTACCCGGAGCACAATACAATTCCGATACCTTTTCGCTTTGCTTCAGCTTCCAGCAAATGACATGCTCCCGTCCGCCGGAGCCAACAACCAATACCTTCATGCAAGTCTCCGTTTCTTCATGTCAATGTTTAAAATGGCGTTCTCCTGTAAAGACCATCGCGATTCCGAACTCGTCACATGCATCAATGGATTCCTGATCGCGCATAGAACCGCCGGGTTGAACAATTGTGGTAATTCCGGCATCGTGAGCTGCATCCACAACGTCTCGGAACGGAAAGAATGCGTCGGACCCCAGAACGGCTCCCGCAGCCTTCTTTCCGGCGAAATCCAGAGCTATCCCGGCTGCTCCTACACGGTTGGTCTGACCCGGTCCGATGCCAAGGGTCTGGAGATTTTTAACGACAACGATACCATTCGACTTAATATGTTTGACTACCTTCATGGCAAATTCCATATCAGCCATCAAAGCATCATCCGGATGTGTCTTGGTAACAACGCGCGTTCCGTCCTTAGAAATGACACTGTGGTCATGCTCCTGTACCAGAAGACCGCCGACTACTCTTTTATAATTGAGTTCATCTGTCGGAATCGGTGCCGAGATTTCCGGAAGAATCAGGACACGAAGGTTCTTTTTGGCACACAGAATCTCCTTAGCTTCCGGGGTATAAGACGGAGCGACAATCACCTCAAGAAAAACCTTGCTCATTTCTTCTGCAGTCTTTGCGTCAATTTCACGATTTGCGGCGACGATACCTCCGAAAATGGAGACGGAATCCGCCTCGTAGGCCTTCTGCCACGCTTCGAAAATCGTTCGGCCGGAGCCTACACCGCAAGGGTTTGCATGCTTAACGGCGACGACCGTCGGTTCAATGAATTCCTTCAGGCAACAAATGGTTGCGTCCGTGTCGGCGATGTTGTTATATGATAACTCTTTTCCGTTCATCTGCTCGGCATCCGCCAGAGAGCCGGAAACCGGCACGGCACTTCTAAAAAATGTCGCCTTCTGATGCGGGTTCTCACCATAGCGCATTTCACTAACACGGTCGAAAGTAATTGTGTAAGGGGATGGCAAGGTTTTATCCTCGGACTGCCGGTAAAAATAAGCGGCAATCAGTGCGTCATAAGCTGCAGTATGCTCGAAAACCCGTTTTGCGAGTCGGAAACGAGTCTCATATGTCGTGTCCCCGGTCGCTTCCATCTCGGAGAGGACCACCACATAATCCGAAGGGTCGGTGATGACCGTTACATCATGATGGTTCTTTGCCGCGGCGCGAAGCATCGAAGGGCCGCCGATGTCGATGTTTTCGACGCATTCTTCGAAAGATACACCGGGTTTCATAATCGTTGCTTTGAACGGATATAAATTGACGACAATCATATCAACCAAACCGATTCCGAGCTCTTGGACGCGTTTCATATGCGCATCGTTGTCGCGGATTGCCAATATACCTCCATGCAGGAGCGGATGCAGTGTTTTCACCCGCCCGTCGAGGCACTCGGGAAAACCGGTGATTTCCGAAACCTCACGGCAAGGAACGCCTTCCTTTTCGAGAAGTTTCGCGGTTCCGCCCGTCGATAGGATTTCTACGCCGAGCGAGACCAGCTTGCGTGCAAAATCTGCGATTCCGGTCTTGTCCGACACACTGATTATGGCTCTTCTAATCATATTTGTTCCTTTCCGGCGGAGTATCAATCCGCCAATAACGTAACGATATTGTTTTCAATCCGAACACGATGGTCTGCGATTAACCGGATTGCTTCCGGAAGTAATTCATGCTCGCATTCGATCATGATCCTATGCTGAAGCGATTCCGGATTATCTCCGGGCAACACGTCAATTGCTTTCTGAAGAATGATCGGCCCTTCATCATAATGCTCGTTCACAAAATGCACAGTCGCGCCGGAAACCTTGACGCCGCGCGCAAGCGCTGCGCGATGCGGTCGTATTCCATACATTCCCGGTCCGCAAAACGCAGGAATTAACGCAGGGTGAACATTGATGATTCTGTTCTCAAAGTGACGTATAACGGATGGCCCCAACAGCGATAAAAAGCCGGCCAATACCACCAGGTGCGTCTCTGCATCAGTAAGTGTGGAAAGCATTTGCCGGTCATATTCATCGGGTGTCGAATAGTCTTTTCGCGAAATAACACACACCGGGATTTTTTCCGTCTCAGCGCGTTTGATCGCGTATGCTTCGGTATTCGAAGAAATCACACACGATATGCGAACGCCGGATAGCTGCCCGTTTCGGATTCTGTCGATTATCGCCTGAAGGTTTGTTCCTCCGCCGGATACCAGAACCGAAATGTTCATTTTGCTTCCTTTCTCCCCTGATGTCGAGTAGAAGCGGCTTCCGAAAGGCAATCGGGAACTCCTGCCGGGAACTCGCCGTCAAAGCACGATGCACAATGACCGCAAAGAATGCCCTCGGTCGATGCCTTCAGTCCTTCAAGACTTACATAGGCCAAGGAGTCTGCCCCGATTTCTCTTCTGATTTCTTCGACGGAGATTCGGCTGGCTGTCAACTCGTCCGGGTCGGATGCGCTGACACCGTAATAACATGGATATCGGACCGGAGGCGAAGCAATGCGAAGATGTACTTCCTTAGCTCCCGCCTCCCGAAGTATAGCAATATTGTTTCTCGTTGTGGTGCCGCGGACGATTGAATCATCAACGATAACAATTCGTTTTCCCTTGACTTCTGACTTCAAGACCGCGAACTTCAGTTTCACCGACATTTCGCGTTGAAGCTGGGTCGCCTGAATAAATGTACGTCCGATATATCGGTTCTTAAGCAGTGCCGATCCGTATGGCAGACCGCTTTCCAACGCATATCCCATCGCGGCCGCGACTCCGGAATCGGGGGCGGCTACGACAACATCGCAATCACAGGGGGACTCGAGAGCCAATGCGCGGCCCGTATTAACGCGTGACTGATGGATGCTGGCTCCGTCCAGGCAACTGTCTGGCCGGGCGAAATACACAAATTCGAAAATACAAAGTTTCCCGTTGCGATGCGCGGTTTCCTTCGGCACGAAATACCGGGAAGAAAGCCCGTCTTCAGAAACGGAAATCACTTCTCCCGGCAGTATATCGCGAACAATCTCCGCTCCGACCGCATCGAGCGCGCAACTTTCGGATGCCAAGATGTAACAGCCTTCCTTCTTCCCTAGAATCAACGGTCGAATACCCAGAGGATCCCGAAAGCCAATCAGGCGGTCATCCGTCATGATCACCGTCGAATAAGCACCCCGAATCTCCCCCATCATCTGTAGTATTGCATCTTCGATGCAATCGGATGAAATCCGGTTTCTGGCCAACATAGAAAGTATTACCTCAAAATCTGCCGTGGTCTGAAAAATTGCACCGAGTTCTTTCAACTGATTTCGAATCTCACTTGAATTGATGATTGCCCCGTTTGTCGCGATCGCAAGCTGTCCTGCCTTCGATTTTATCTGCATCGGCTGAATTACATCAAATCCGGACTCATGAGAGTCCGGGAACCTCACATGGCCAACCGCCGCATGGCCGGTTAACATCCCTAAGTGAAGATCATCGAAAACGTCGACAACCAGACCCTCGCCCTTATGCCCCAGAAATTGACCGCCGTGATTGACCACTATGCCAGCCGATTCCTGTCCTCTGTGCTGAAGGGAAAAAATGCCGAAATATGTCAGTCGCGCGGCTTCATGGAGAATTTTCTGCGTATCGAATACTCCGAAAACACCGCACTCTTCAACCCATTTGCACTCACTCATTCTATTCTCCGATCGTTGAAAGCTTCTCGGCCAGCCGCTCATTACGAAGTTCAACCGACATCTCAAGCTCATTTTTATAAGAAATCAGCCGTTCGGACAGCGTTTCATCGTTGAGGGAAAGAATCTGAGCCGCAAGAATCGCAGCATTCGCCGAGCCGTCAATCGAAACCGTTGCGACGGGTACGCCCGCCGGCATTTGAACAATCGAATACAGTGCATCCACGCCATCCAGTGCCCCTGTTTTGGAGGGGACGCCAATGACGGGGAGCGTCGTGTAAGATGCTAAAACTCCGGGTAAATGAGCCGCAAGACCGGCTGCTGCTATCACAACACCAATCCCTCGTTCTCTTGCCTTTGCTGCCAATTCCGCCGCTTTCACCGGAGATCTGTGTGCCGAACACACGTGTGCTTCGTAAGGGATCATAAACTTCTTCAGTAGCTTGAAACAAGGTTCCATCATGGCAAAGTCCGAATCACTACCCATCACGACAAGCACTTGAATATTCGACATCTTCTACCTCCCGATTATATTTCCTTATAAAAATATAGCAATCTCGGTCCTGCGAGTCAATTCGTCCGGCTCACTCCGGATCTTCCGACCATCGGAGTTTATCCATCACACGATAATACTCCATTGATCCTGTTTCGTAGGGCATAGGGCAATAATCATTCCCTGGAAACGTTGATGTCATTGAATACGGAATCACGTTAAGTCGAACATCAATCAGCTCTCCGAAATCCACCGTAAACGTACACTGAACAATCGCCGTATCCGGATCCGTAAGCCACGGCTGTCCGCCGAAGACGAAGTTGGATATGCTGTACAATATGTATTTACCATTATAGTACTCAATCGGCTGCAAACGATGCGGATGATGCCCGACATAAATGTCTGCGCCGTAATCGATGATATCGTGTGCCATCTTAACCGCAACAGACTCTGGCTCATACATGCGTTCGGTTCCGGTGTGAACCGATATAATCACGATATCACAGTCCTGCTCGCGCAAGGAGTCGATGGCATCATAAATCGGTTGCATCTGCCAAGGAAAATTGAAACCGGCCATTCCGATTATCACTTCGTTTACTTCAAATATTGCGAAGTTCTTATTGTCGCTCCAAAGAATACCTTGTGATTCGAGTGCTTCATAGGTATCGTTAAGCCCTCGGTCCCAATAATCATAGCTGTGGTTATTAGCCAGATTCACCGCCTCCACGCCGCCAATTTTTAAAATCTCGGCATATTCCGGCAACCCTTTAAATACAATCTCCTTTTCTCGAAAAGCATTCGAGTCCGTTAACGGTCCTTCCAGATTCGCCAGGGTCAAGTCATCGTTCAATAAAATATCCGTCGCATTCTGGAACGGATAGGAATAATTCTCTCCGACAACCTTAGCAAAACTATGATTCATACCTGCGATATCTTTATTCTGACCCAGAGTACAGTCACCGAGGAAGCTAACTACAATCTCCTTTGCTGTCGGAGTCGGTGTCGGAGTCGGAGTCGGTGTGGGAGTCGGTGTCGGTGTCGGTGTGGGTGTCGCTGTAATCCGGGTAGTCGATTCATGAGCGGGATTGAGAAATTCATTCGGATTCTTAATCACAGATGTATCGGTGACAGGCGCACGATTGGAACACGCGTTCCCCAAAAGAAGAATCACAAGAATAAAAACAACCCAACCGATCCTTTTATGCATGCAGTGCAAGTCCTTTTCTTTCATTATATGATAGCTAATCCTCAATTCGGATCATACGCTATTATTATACCCTATTCCTTCGCTTGCGCCTGTATATGATTCAAAAAGCGCTTGAAAAAGTGATCGAACGACGAGACTGTACAAGTGTGCATCCGGCTATGCAGTTCACAACTTTGTGCCGCTCCGTTTAAAATGCATATATCAAACATATTGTCTTCAAAAGCGATTATAGCACATTAGAAACCTCGTAAGCACCTGTAATAAAACGTTTTGAGGAAGTCGTTATTTAAATGCTTTCTTGAGGTTTATCATTATTCTTCTTCCTATTAACAGTTATGACACACTAATTTTACAAAAACTACGGCACATAACTATAGTATTTAATATTTAAAACGAGCATAATTTAATCAGGGTTAAGACTAAAGAAAGGGGCGATCAAGATGGCAAGAATCGAAAGGGTCGTTGAAAAAATCGAGAAACTTGGAAAGAAACAGAATCTTGGCGCTCTGGTCAAGATGAAGGATGATCCGGACGATGAGGTTAGAGCTGCTGTTGCTCTGGCCCTCGGACAGATTGAGACGTACGATGCGGGAATGCAACTCATCCCACTGTTAAGGGATAGTGCCCCGGCAGTCAGAGCGGCAGCTGCTGAAGCGGTTGGGTTAATTAACGCGAAGCACTGTGAAGAGTACGTCAAGAAGCTTGCATACGCAGATTCAGATCCGTCAGTACGCCAGACCGCCAGAGAAGCACTCGATAAAATTCGCACTCGCGTAATTTGACGGATTTTCGGACACAAATGGGGCCGGCCGCTTTTTTGATGCGACCGGCCTTCTTTTTATTCGTACAAGCGTATTAATCTCTCTTATTCACGACTTCTCCCTGCTTTTTATAGATACTATTCGCTGGAACAAAGCCGCGTACCATTGATAAGGGATAAACGGTAGCATTTCTGCCGATAATCGTTGCGGGATTGAGGACACTGTTGCATCCTATTTCGGTATAATCGCCGATGACAGCCCCGAATTTCTTCATTCCCGTGGGAACTGTCTCGGTTCCGTAATGAAATGTTGTCAAAGAATGATCCGATTTAACGTTGGATGTGATCGCGCCCGCACCCATATGCGCCTTGTAGCCAAGAATCGAGTCTCCGACATAATTGTAGTGCGGCACTTGCACCCCGTCGAAAAGAATCACATTTTTTAGTTCGGTGGAGTTACCGACCACTGCATTCTTGCCAATAATTGCGCTGCCGCGAATGAAAGCGCAATGCCGAACTTCAGCACCGTGATCAATGATGCAAGGCCCTGCAATGTATGCGCTGTCGAAAACCTTTGCAGTCCTTGAAACCCAGATATCCTCCCCGCGAAGCTCGAATTCATCCGGACTCAATTTTTCTCCCAGCCGTCTTATGTAATCTGTGATGTCCGAGAGCACTTCCCAAACATAAGTCCGATTCGAGAAAATATCTGTCGCTATTGTTTTTTTAAGATCCAAAAGGTCTGATATTTGAATTCCGATTACCATATTTGTTCCTCCGTTTTTCCATATACTGATTATTTTATCAATTTCTTATCCGGTTGTCTCCATTTTATTCCTTGTCCGACGCATATCCGGCGTGTATATTTATAAATGAGCAAGAAATTCCGACATGCTTGGAGGTGTCTATGGATATTTCAAAATTCTGTATTCGCAATGGAAAGAATTTCAATCTTGATTCATTTGAGTGCAATGATTCACTGGAATACTCCAAGGAGGACCGTCCAAAGGTCGAAAAGATGCTCCTGGAAAACACCTTGAAGTCGGCAGTGCTCCAGGACAAACTATACGCACAAAACACACACAGCATACTGATGATTCTCCAGGCGACCGATACCGCCGGAAAAGACGGAACGATAAAGCACGTCACCAGTGGTCTGAATCCTCAGGGCTGTCATGTCAGAAGCTTTAAAGCACCTTCTTCCGAAGAGCTGGACCATGACTATCTGTGGCGCGTAAACCGTAAGCTTCCCGAAAGGGGGACCATCGGAGTTTTCAATCGGTCATATTATGAAGAGGTCCTCGTCGCAAAAATTCACAATCTTCCTTTCAAACAACAGCTCCCGGAAGAGATGGTCAAAGAAGATGTTTGGAAGAAGCGTTATCGGCAAATCAACGACTACGAAAAGTACCTGAAAGAAAACGGTATCGTGATTATTAAGATATTTCTTCACCTCTCCAAGGACGAGCAGAAAAAAAGGATTCTGGCTCGAATCGATGATTCGGCCAAAAACTGGAAGTTCAGCGCCGGGGACCTGGACGAACGGAAGCATTGGGATGCTTATCAGAAGGCTTTCGAGGATATGATTCGCTACACCTCAAGCGCTTACGCCCCTTGGTATGTCGTTCCCGCCGACCGCAAATGGTTTGCCAGAACACTCGTCAGTGAAATTCTCTTGAAAACACTCGAAATAATCAATCCGAAATACCCATCGCTCGCGGAGGACCAACAAAATCTGCTCTCGCATTACCGGGAAAATTTGGAAACGGAGTGACTTTCGAATATATCTTTCAGCAACTCACAATTTTACGTGATTCTAAAAGGTGTCATTCCGTATTTACCGGGCACCGTATAATGAATATCAACCTCTTACCGAAAAAATATTACTACTCCACCGTGACGCTTTTTGCTAAATTTCTTGGTTTATCGACGTCACAGCCCTTGTTGACAGCCATATAATATGCGAAAAGCTGACATGGCGTCACCGCAAGCATCGGCGCCAGTATCGGGTCGATGACGGGAATGGTAAAGACCTCGTCGCAAGACCGGATCGCATTTTCTTTGTCCTCCATCGTGATGCCTAAGACAAGTGCGCCCCTCGCTTTCACTTCGGAAATATTGGAGATCATCTTCTCCATCAGGCGATCCTGTGTAAGTGAGCAAACAACCAATGTACCCTTTTCGATTAATGCGATGGTACCGTGCTTGAGCTCTCCGCCCGGATACGCTTCGGAGTGGATGTAAGAGATTTCTTTGAGCTTCAAGGAAGCCTCCATAGACAAAAAGTAATCCAATCCTCTTCCGATGAAAAAGATGCTTTTCGCGTTGAAGTGCTCCGAGGCAAACTTCTGAATCTCGGACTGTTTCTCCAAGGTGCGGGAAATCATTTCCGGCAATCGGTTCATTTCCGCCAGATAGTATTCATATTCTTCGCTTGTGATTCTGCCAATCAGCCTTGCCATCTCAAACGCCATTAAGTAAATGCAAGAGAGTTGAGTAAGATAAGCCTTGGTCGACGCAACCGATATTTCCGGGCCCGCTGCGGTATACAGGACGTAGTCTGACTCACGGGCGATCGAGCTTCCGACAACATTCACGATTGAGATCGTGAGCGCTCCCCGCTTCTTTGCTTCACGCATCGCCGCCAAGGTGTCCAATGTCTCGCCGGACTGGCTGATAATAATCACAATCGAGTCCTCGGTGATAATTGGATCCTTATATCGGAATTCCGAGGCAACATCGACTTCGGTTGGTATACGACAGATTTTCTCGATGATATTCTTGCCGACACAGCCGGCATGATAGGCCGTTCCGCAAGCGACAAAGTGGATACGCGGCGCCTTAAGAATGCGCTCCCGATCGAGAGGGAAGCCGTCCATAACGATACGTTTACCGCGAATTCTGGAGGATATCGTAGCCTTAACGGCGGTCGGTTCCTCAAAGATTTCCTTCATCATGAAATGCTCGTATCCGCCCTTTTCGGCCGCCTCCGCATCCCAATCCACTCGAAAAGAATCGCGCTCGACCACCTGGCCGTGTACGGTAAACAAGTGTACCGAATCCTTCCGGATGATGGCAATTTCGTTATCTTCAACGATTAAAACATCGCGGGTATACTCAATGAGAGCCGGGATGTCTGAAGCCACGTAATTCGCGTCGGTTCCGTATCCGATAATCAGAGGATTATCCTTTTTGGCGGCAATTAATAGGTCCGGGTGCTCTGTACAAAGGACAACCAGGGCGTACGAGCCCTCGATTTCCAGAAGCGCGGCCTGAACAGCGCTGAAGATATCCGCATTGCAGTTGGTCAGATAGTGATATTCGATCAGGTGAGCTACCACCTCTGAGTCGGTCTCGGAAACAAAATGTGCGCCTCTTTCAATCAAAAATCTTCGAAGCTCGACATGGTTCTCGATGATTCCGTTGTGAATGACGCATACATGTCGTTGATCAGAAAGGTGCGGATGTGCGTTCTCATCGCTCGGAGCCCCATGCGTTGCCCATCGCGTATGTCCCATTCCGAGGCAAATATTGCCCTCCTGGGCATGCCCGGGAGATGTGTTATAACCCAACTCTCTAAGAGCCTCGTCGAGAACCTTGATTCGACCCTTCTTCTTAATAACCCGAATCCGTTCATTTTCCAGAAACGTCACGCCTGCGGAATCATAGCCTCTGTATTCCAGCTTCTTTAATCCGCGAATCAGAATCGGTATGGCGTCATGAACGCCAACGTAACCAACAATTCCACACATAAAGCCTCCCGAATTTTCATTAATCGGAGCCCGCAAAGATAATGTCTACCTTGACACCTTTTCGGAAGCGATTGAAAAATCAAACAATGAAGTTTTTTTGAATAATTGCAACCAGATCCCTGGCTATCAGAGAAATCTCTTCCTCGTTCTCGCCCTCAATCATTACTCGAATAATCGGTTCTGTTCCGGATGCGCGAACCAGGATCCGGCCCTTGCCGTCTAATTGTGTCTCATACTTTGCGATAGAAGACATGAGCAGACTAAATTCCATTGCCTTGGCCTTGTCTTCGTTCTTCACCTTTGCAGACAACAAAACCTGTGGCAGGATGCGAATGATTTCTGCAGCGTTCGAGAGTTTCTGTCCCTTGCGGTACAAGGCTTTAAGCAGAGCAAGCGCCGTCAAAATACCGTCACCCGTCGTCGCATGATCCAGTAAAATGACGTGCCCGGACTGCTCACCGCCGATGTTAAAACCCTTTTCAAGCATTTTTTCGAGGACATAGCGGTCACCGACCTTGGTCTTTTCCAAAATGAGTCCGTTCTCCCGTGCCATGATGTCCAATCCGAGATTGCTCATCACGGTTACGACAATCGTGTCGGATTTCAGCTCACCGTTGTCCCTCATATCCATTCCAATAATCGACATAATGGCATCGCCGTCAACCAGATTTCCGGCGTCGTCAATCGCAAGAAAGCGATCGGCATCACCGTCAAATGCAAGTCCGATGTCGCATTTTTCGCCGACTACGAGCTGAGATAGATGCTCCAGGTGAGTGGACCCACAGTTCTTGTTAATATTTAAGCCGTTCGGCTGAGTCCCGATGGAGACGACCGTTGCTCCGAGGTCTTCGAAAAGTGACGGAGCGATTGCGCTCGCCGCACCGTTTGCACAATCGATGGCAATTCTCATTCCGGTCAAATCGACGCTCATTCTGCGTTTCAGATGTTCAACATACTGGTGCGCGAACTCCGGGCTTTGAATTGCCATGCCCACTTCTTCACCGATCGGGCGACTTTTCGAATAAATATCATACTCATCAACAGTTCTCTCGATTTCATCTTCGATCTCATCGGAGAGCTTGAATCCGCTGCCTGAGAAAAACTTGATTCCGTTGTACTCAAATGAATTGTGCGATGCGGATATCATGACACCGGCATCGTACTTATATTTAACGGTCAGATAAGCGATTCCCGGTGTCGGCAGCACACCGCACAAAACAGCATCGGCTCCGGCCGAGCATATTCCCGCAACCAGTGCGGCCTCGAGCATATGACAGGAAATTCGCGTGTCCATACCAATCAGAATGGTAGGCTTCTTATCTGTGTTAACGGCAAGAACCTTCGCACCGGCATATCCCAGTCTGTAAGCCAAATCCGGTGTCAACTCCCGATTGGCGATCCCTCGAACTCCGTCCGTACCAAATAATCGATCCATTTATGTGCCTCCTGCGAGCTATTCTCCTGTACGATAGATGATGACCGCGATGGTCTCCGGGTTCTGGAACTCCACGCGGTAGTATACATTCTTTTGGGATGATATTTCAATAGGCAATGTGTATACTCCCGCATCCTGAATTTGCGAATAGTCGATATATGCACCGATATCGGTGTCGGAGAGATCCTCAATGACCTTTTTGCGGCCGACGACAAGAACGCTGATGTTCTCGATCGAATAATCGGTTTCTAATCCATTCGAAGCTAAGGACTCCTCGGACCGGAATTGAAGCGGAACAATTATTTGTTTCTCTACAACCGGATTCGTGTTGATCTGGATATACATCCACAAGCTCAACGAAATGAGAAACGATGCGAAAATGTACATAATCTTGCGCGGTATACTGCCATTGCTATGGTCTTCCGTTCGTTTCGCCGTAACCGGCAAATCAGAAATCGATGATGACGAAGTGCCCGAGTAACTTTTCTGTTTCTTGTCCGTCGGACATGTTGCACTGACTGCGGAGACCGCAACAATCTCTCCGTCTACAAGATCCGAACCCTTGCTTAGGATCATTTCCTCCACACTGCCCGCTTGGACTTTCGCAGCGGAGACACTGCGTTTAGCAAAAGGATTGGTAAGTTTCTTGCTTTTCCGCTTAAAACGCCCGGGGGCTTGAGCGATTCCGAAGATAAACTGCAGATTTCTTCTCAGTTCTTCTTCGCCGCGCATCTCATACAGGCAACCGTCCATCGCCAGTGATATTTTGCCTCTTTCCTCCGAAACGGCAATCGAAATGGCATCGCCCATCTCGCTCGCTCCGACCGCTGCGCGGTGTCTCGTTCCGAAGCTTACCTTGGTATGAACCGATTCGGAAAGAGGCACGTGGCATCGGGCTGCTGCGATTCGGTTATTCCGAATCAGCACCGCACCATCATGAAGCGGCGACCCCTTAAAGAAAATCGACTTCAACATATCCTTGGTGACCGAAGAGTCGAGACTGACGACATTTTCCTGCTCCAGCAATTCGCTGAGCTTGGAGTTCCTTTCGATGATGATCAGGGCACCCGTATACGATTTGGCCATTTCGGAACATGCTCCGACGACATTATCAATCATTGCGGAAAGATTTCCCGAGTTCTCCAGATTGTCGGAAGACAAAGCATTGGAAAATGTGGAAAAGGACCTTAACCCAACCGTTTCCAATGCCTTCCGAAGCTCAGGCTGGAATATGACAACAAAGGCAATCGCAACGACATAAAGTATATTGTCGAAAAGGAACCCGACCATCTCTAAGCCGAGCAGGCTGCAAAACATGGTGAAAATGATAATGAGAAAAAGCCCCTGCAGAAGCTGCCATGCCCGAGTCTTCCGCAGCAGTTTCAGAAGTTGATAAACAACAAATGTGATCAAAATGACATCGAATACATAACGAACAATATCAACCGGTCCCCCGAAAAAGAGGTAGCCGCTGTCCAGTCCGGCAAAGATTTCCCGGACGAAATTGAATATTTGATCAATCAGTCCCTTATTCAAAACATTGTCCTCCGCCTTATCGCAAATAATTATAACATATATGCCATAGGCCTCAACGGTCTTCTCTAAAATACGGATGTCCGATTTCCGCGGGCCCGCTCCATGCCTTCTTGCGCGCCGATGCGATTACCAATACGACAATCGTCAATAGGAAAGGAAACATCGGCATGATCGATTTATTGAAAATCGGGATAGCGGACAAGGTTTCATTTAACTGGACATGTAATCCGAGAATGGACAGGGATGCGAATACGAACGCGCCGACAATTGCCTTTATCGGGTGCCAACGCACAAAAATTACGAGCGCGACCACCAGCCAGCCCTGTCCGGCGGTTATGCTTTCGGTCCATGAGCCATGCTGAACCAGTGGCAGATATAATCCTCCCAGTCCGCACAACATGCCGCCCAACACGATGTACATGTATTTGATTCTCGTCACTTTGATACCGGAGGCATCTGCCGCTGCGGTATTTTCGCCCGTAAGCCGTAACGCAAGTCCCTCACGGGTCTTGAAGAGGAAAATCGTCAATAGGATTGCAAGAAGGACCGCCGCATAAACAAAAACATCATGCGAGAGAAACGCTTTGTTCACATAACGTAAGAAATCATTTGACGGAGATTCGATCCGGAACGGCTGATACTCGAAAAAAGCCTCGATATTCTCCGGAGTTGATGTTTGTTTCACTTTGTCGCCGACGGAATTCGCAAGCCCGGTCCCGAACATGGTAAGCGCAAGCCCGG
>CAYGIB010000029.1:0-15003 GCA_964349735.1 uncultured Oscillospiraceae bacterium
AAATGCAAAAGATTACCGAATCCGAAATGATCATCATGGACTTGATTTGGGAAGCGGGGAAAAAGGTGAATTCCGCTTATGTTATCGGGAACCTTCCCGAGAGGATCAAGTGGAAAATGACGACCGTCACCACGTTTCTGTCGCGCTTAACGGGAAGAGAAATGCTTGAAATTGTCGAGAAAAAAGGTCGAACGAATTACTATGTTCCGACGATGACTCGAGAGGAGTATTCGCTCCGCGTAACCCGCGACGCAATGCTCGGAACGGGAATCGGCCCGATCAAGAATCTGATCGCCTCACTTTACAAAACCAACGACATCAGCAAGAAAAACATCACCAACTTAAAGGAGTGGCTCTCCGAAGAGGGGTACACGGGCGATACCGAGGAAAAATGACTCCTGAATCGGTATTTCCTGCTGAAATTGTGTTCTGTAAACGGAGCATGCCTTCATGAGAAAAGGCTCTTTTAAAGGAGCTAAGGTTCGTGATTTTAGAAATTGAGTCGATCAACCGTTTACAAAAACAACAGCAGTAAACCGAACATATATTCAAATGGGACATCAATGGTACAGACCTTTCGCGATAATGAGGTTGGAAGACGACCTCGTGCCGATGACTCGGCAAGCGAAAGGAGAATCCGTATGGAACCGATTGTACCGATGATGTTTATTGGCCTGTTCCTGTTTCTTGCATGGTTTTTTCATGCGATTGCCAAGGATATTTTTCAATCCGATCCGTGAAAAGAAAGTCAGATCGACGGACCGGGATTGTTGCGCTTTTCAGTGAGCTTTCGCCGAATGCGATTGATTTGAGGGCGAATCGTCATCTCACCGACGACGACATTTACAGGGGACTCAAGAATATAAGCGACTGCGTCTGCGATTTGCTCGGGTAATAGCGCGGTCGCGGCATCCGTATCCGGTTCGAAATCCAGTGAATCATAGAACGGGGTTCTCGTTAAATCGGGTTGAATGACGGTGACCCCGACGCCGAATTTTCGGACCTCCTCGAAAAGAGAGGTGGAAAACCTCGAAAGACCGGCTTTGGAGGCTGCGTAGGCGCAACCGAAGACACTGTCCTTTTCGGCCGTGACCGAAGAAATATTAATTATTTTACCGGTGGAAGCCTTGAGCGCGCGAAGTGTCAGGCGGCATAAAAGAATCGGCACTTCGAGATTAAGCCGTAACATTTCGGAGAGATCCTCCGGCTTCAACTGCTCGTGCGGGCCGAAGACGCCGATTCCGGCACAGTTGATTAGAAGGTCAATCGCAGGAGCTTCCTCAAGAATGGTTTGAATTGCATCGCGCAGAGCGATCGCATCCAGGAGGTCGCAGGGAATGCGAATCAATCGCCCGGAAGCCTCGGGAAGTGTAAACTCTCTGCGGGCCGGAGCGAACACCGTCCATCCCTTTTCAAGCAGCATGTGTGTGATCGCAAGTCCGATTCCGGACGATGCTCCGGTGACAATCGCTGTTTTCATACGGTAAAAATACGCTCCTTCGGAAGGTATTGGGAAAGGGTCTTCAGGTGGATTTCCCGGATCGCTTGCTGCTCCTGTTGGGAAAAGGATAACATATCGCCGCATGTCTCGTAATCCATGGCGTAAATCAGACTGTCCGGACGCGCCTTGGCGATTCGCTTATAGAACCTTCGATTCATTCGAAAAAAACCGTGACTGATATCCCGAATCCGGTCGGCGGGCAGGCGGGAGAAGACCTCCGCGTAAAAGTCGGCGTAGACCCGGTCCGGAACGACGCCGACAAATACCGGGTCGAAGCAAAGCCGCACGCGATGACCCGCGGCGATTGCCGCTTCGATTGCCCGAAGCCGCGCCTCGATGCCCGGCGTTCCATGTTCAAAACGCTCGGCGATCTCGCGAGGTGCCAGTGAAAACGCGAACACAAGGCCACCGGATGGCGGAAGTATCGTATAGATTGAAGTCCCGGCGGATTTGGTTCTGATTTCAGCGGTCAACCCGGGGATGTCCCGGAGCGCGTCCGTAAGTACGTGAACGTAGGGGTAAACGTTCTCGAACGCGAGAAGATCGGTGTCGTAGGAGAGAGAAAGAAGCATCGACCCGTGCCGCCCGGCTTCCTCCCGAATCGCCTGAACGAAGTCGTCGGTATTTACGAACGCCACCTGGTATTTGGAAGGGTACATTCCCTGTAAGAAGCAATATTCACAGTCGAACGGGCAGTTCAAAAGAAGACTTGAGTAAAAGAATGCCTCGGCGCCGAAGTTCTGGCAGACCCCGGGTCCGGGAAGGATGAAAGGTCCTTTCTGTACCGCAAGAATCAAAGCCGGATATTGTGCTTGCCAGCGGGTATCCTGACGAGGCCGATTGAATACGTCTTTATAATTTCGGATGAAGACGCGCGGAGCATCCGGAAATCTCCGGAGGATCCCGTCGGTAACCGGGTAATCCCGGGCGGCATTCTCAATGTAAATTGTCCGAAATCGCGGCATCCCGGAGACGGCGGAGAATTTGCTCAAAGTCCTTCTTCCTTTCTCTTTTATCGGCCGGCTCAATGAATTCAGATGCGTCAAGCAAGTCTTCGACAGCCGCTCCGCCGAGAATCGCGAGCCGTGCTGTTTCCACCAATTGCTTTTCCATCCGGGCGGTCAACCGGAGTCGAATCGACAGCGGTTCGATGAGCCGGAACAGGCGAGTGTCGGATGTTTCCATTGAATCTGCCGTCGAAAGATCGGCCGCTCGAAGAATGTCGAGAACGGTAGCCGCATTGTTCAGAAGATATCTGTCGAGAACCGAAAGATCGGGAATGACCGGATTTAGCATGTCCGACACAATCTTTAGGATCAGCACCCGGCGGGTGCTCAAGAACCGACCCGCAGACTCCATAATGCCTGCGGATTCCATGTCGCAGATCTGCGCGTCCGGATGCTTTTCGAAAATCGAAATACCCTCGCTACCCATCGGGCGCGTTACACAAAGAGTGCAGGCACGCGCAATCGAATCGGGCATCGACAGCGGATAATCCGGATAATAATCGCGGCCGGTGTCCGCGTCGGAAACCTTAGGGACGGTGACGAGTGAACCCGGCGGCAGGGCTTGGTCCATAGAACCGCAGAAGCCGAAGTTACACAGGAAGGTTTCCTCAACGGCTATCTCCGGACGCGACAGAAGGTGCGTCGCGGCAATCGCGGCGCGCAGCTTTCCGGTTCCCGAAATAATCAGAGCGATGGAATCTCCGACGAATACCGGAAAAGCTCCGGATTGCATGTCGCGTGTGAGGTGAAGAGAGGAGATAAACAGATCGGCTTCTTTTCGAAGGGCAGTTACAATCAAAAGCACGGCGGGTCCCCCAAATTTCGATCAGGTCGCCCGGTTACGCCCGAGACGCTTCGATAGATAGAGACGTTCGTCGGCAACATGAATCATTTCCTCAATGCTTCCGTGTTCGCAGTAGCTCGCAACGCCCATGCTGACGGTCAGCCGTATCGGATTCCCGCCGATTATTATCGGGGTGCGCTCGATTCTGCTGCGGATGCGCTCCGCCTGTGCCAGCGCGGAATTACGGTCCGTATCGGGAAGAATGATCGAATATTCATCACCGCCGATTCGGAAGACGATATCCGACATTCTGCTGTTCATCAGCATAATGTCGGCGACATGGCGAATCAGCTCGTCTCCTTTGGCGTGGCCGAAGGTGTCGTTTATGGTCTTAAAATTATCTACGTCAAGTGTAATCAGCGAAAAGGTGTGTTCGATATCTCCTTTGCGCCGCAAGAACAGGGCCTCGTTTTTTTCTAAAACCTCGTAGAAATAACGCCGGTTAAATAACCCGGAGAGCTCGTCGATTCGCGTGATTCTCTTGAGCATTTTGTTCTTGCGCTCGAGTTCCGCCTCGACCTCCTTCAAATCACTGATGTCACGCGACGTTCCCCATGTGCCGATGACATTCCCCTTTAAGTCGCGGAGCGGATATTTATATGCCGAAAACCAATGCACCTTCCCCTGCGGGTCGGTCCACGACTCAATTCGCGCGATCAGCGGTTCACCGGTCTCCATGATTCTTTTTTCCTCCTCGCGCGTCCGCTCGAAAAACTCGGGCGGGAAATAATCACCGTCCGTCTTTCCGACCATTTCCGCCGGAGTCTCCAGACCGAACTGGTGCGCATGTGCGAGGCTGTTCCAGATAAACCGGGAACGCTTATCCTTAAAGTAAATCGTATCCTGCGAGGAGTTCCGTATAGCGAGGATGAGAAGGGACTCGGGTATGTTGACATCGCCCTTATATTCAGGCATCTTGCCGACTTCTTTAATCAACTTGGATTCCTGGTCCATTTTCTCTGTTTCCCTCGTAGATTTACCATACAAACCCAATTTATTATAGTACTGAAGTGTTAATAAATAGTGAATACAGGATGTCCTCCTCAATGGTAAAATAAGCCGAAAGAGCTCAATGAGCCAGGGAAAGGAGCCGCCGGATGATTGACTCAAAAAGAGAAAACAGGTCGAAAGAGAATACCGCAATAATCGATTCAATCGAGGATCCGCCTCTGCTTCTGATCGGTACCGGCCGAGGCCGGCATATCCGGTGGATTACCGCTTCTCTCATTGCCTCGATTGTCGGAATCGCGGCCGACCTGATTCTCGGGTATGTTACGCCCGGAAGCATCGGTGCCGGAGGAATCATCCAGGTCGGCTGGGCCGATGTCGCCCTGTGGCGTCCCGCAGCCTCCATGCTCATGGTCTCCGTCGCGTTTCCGGTATATCTTTTGGGATTTCGGGTGCTTTTCGAAAAGCTGCGCGAAGCTTTGCCCAAGACGGCGCAAACCTTTTGGGTCCTGGCCCTTGCATCGAGCTGCGGCGGGGTGATTGTGCATGCCTTTTTCTGCTACCCGCAATATGTCTATGCGTACCTGAGCCAAAGAGGCGACAGCCAAACTGCCTTCGAGGTTTCAGAGGGTCTCTTGTGGATGCTCGTTCCGTCATTGCTGATTTTCATGCCGCTGATGGCAGCGGCACTTCTTGTTTTGATTGGCGCCTTCGGATCAGGCAAAACCGGGTATCCCCGGGTGACCGCTGCCATCGGGCCGCTTTCCGTCGCCGCCGTACTTTCTCTGATGCGCGTAGCTTTTCCAGAATCGGCCCTGGTTCTGGGGCTGACGACCTCGTCGGTTCATATCGGGTTGTTGTTGGTTTTTGGAATCATGCTGGTTTGGGAGCTGCGTGCGGCACCTCGCTTTACATTTCAAAAAATTTCTGTATAATAATTCCATATAACATAAACGATGACGGAGACAGTACGCATTTTTTGAAAGCTCACAGCGAGCCGGGGACGATGGAAGCCCGGTGCGACTAGAAGAAAGCCGAACATCACTCCCGAGTTTCAGACCGAAAGCGAAGTAGGATCTGACGGCCTTCCCCCGTTACAAGGAACGCATATGGTGGTATGTCGTACAGGTGGTATAGCGAAGGTAGACCTTTCGTCCTGTAACGGGACGGGAGGTTTTTTATTTTCCCCGAGCCGGAAACGTACGACGCAGAATCGGCGGAAGAACAGTTCGAAGCCGAAGAACGGAGGACAGGAAAATGAAAATCGAAATCATGGACACGACCCTGCGAGACGGGGAGCAGACGCCGGGCGTCGCTTTTACCGAAAGCGAGAAATTCAACATCGCCCGTATGCTTCTGGAAGAAGTGAAAGTCGACCGCATTGAGGTCGGTTCGGCGCGGATTTCCGAGGGCGAGATGGACGCCGCTAAGGCGATTGCCGAGTGGGCCGGACGCAAGGGATACCTGGACCGCGTCGAGATGCTCGGCTTCGTCGACGGGAAAAGGTCGGTCGAATGGATATATAACACGGGAATCCGCGTCCTCAATCTCCTGTGCAAAGGCTCGTTGCGACACGTGACGATGCAGCTTCGAAAGACTCCGGAAGAACACTTCGCCGACATCGAGCGAGAGGTCCGGTATGCCGTCGAAAAGAAAATGACTGTTAACCTCTACCTGGAGGACTGGTCCAACGGAATGGCGGACTCCCCGGAGTATGTAAAGGCTCTGATGGATTATTGCGTGAAGCTTCCGATCCGGCGTTTCATGCTCCCCGATACGCTCGGTATCCTGACCCCGACCCGCACGTTTGATTATATGCAAAAAATGATTTCCGGCTGGGACGTACCGTTTGATTTTCACGCGCACAACGACTACGATCTGGCGGTCGCCAACACGATGATGGCGGTTCGCGGCGGAGCGAGCGGGGTTCACACGACGGTCAACGGCTTGGGCGAGAGAACCGGCAACGCGACACTCTCATCGGTGATCGGCGTTTTGAAGGATTGCCCGGATGGCGAGCCGGTTGAGTTGGCAATCGAGGAAGCCGCGCTCGGAAAAATCAGCAAGATCGTCGAGGCGTTTTCGGGCGTACGGATTCCCGGAAATAAGCCGATTATCGGCGAGAACGTGTTCACGCAGACCTGCGGCGTTCACGCGGACGGCGACACAAAAGACAGCCTCTACTGCAATAAACTTGATCCGGAGCGTTTCGGACGCTTCAGAAGATATGCCTTAGGCAAGACTTCCGGTAAGGCCAGTGTCGCAAAGAACCTCGAGGAACTCGGAATCGAACTCGATAAAGAGGACCTGGCGAAGGTGACCGCCCGGATTGTTGAGCTCGGCGACCGCAAGGAAAGCGTAACGACGGACGAACTTCCGTACATCATCTCCGACGTGCTCGGCAGCAGGGAAGAGGAATACCATATCAAGGTAAAGAATTACTATCTGTGCCATGCCCGAGATCTTTCGCCGGTTGCAACGGTTTGCCTCAATATCGGCGGAGAACTCTACGAGGCGACCTCGCCGGGAGACGGCCAGTACGACGCATTCATGAAGGCGATTCAGAAGATTTACCACGATATCGGAAAGACGCTTCCGGAACTGGTCGACTATAGTGTTACCATTCCCCCGGGAGGCAAGACGAGCGCCCTGGTCGAGACGGTAATCACCTGGCGTAACGGGAAGGAATTCAAGACCCGGGGGCTCGACTCGGATCAGACGGCCTCCGCAATCAAGGCGACCGCCAAGATGCTGAACGTCATCGACCGGCAGACCCGGTTGGGCGAGCGGACCGAGGAATAAGAACATGGTTCATATGAACCCAACGATTAATCGGCGGCTTCTTCGGATATTCCGGAAGAGCCGCCGAATTGGTTATTTTTGATCCGCTCGACGAGTTTGAAAATCACTCCGGGGCTGCGGTCGGTTTTTCAATTTTTCGAAAACAGGTGTCGCAATATCCCAGAAGCTCGAGCCGATGGCCGGTGACGTGAAAGCCGCTGTCGGAAATATCGGAAGCGGCTCGCTCGTATGCGCAATCCGCTACCGGACGAACCGAGTGGCATCGGATGCAGATGGCCAGGTGGGTGTTGCTGTGGATATTCAGGCCGTAGCAAGAGGCGGCGCCGTTCGGCGATGAAGTGCGAACGACGACCTGCTTTTCGGTAAATGCTTCCAGATTGCGGTAGACGGTAGACAGACAGATGTCGGGATCCTTATCGCGAAGGCGCTCGAAAAGATTCGCCGCGGAAACCGGTGACGATCTGCGCTGCAGCTCCTGCCAGACGGCGATTCGCGACCGGGTTTTCTTAAGGCTTTTTGGCCATTTCGGGCGTGAGTCATTCATACGCTGTTCTCCGCTCAAGGCACGAGTCAATCATGGCTGATCCTCCACAGCTTTACTTGGCTTACTCATGGACGGTTCTCCGGCTCCGGGCGACGGAGATCCGAGCGGTCAGCCACTTAAGAAGGACCGCCATAAGGAACAGCGACGCGGCAATCAGACAGATGGTGCCTCCGGGTTTTAAACCCGCGTAATAGGAGATAATCAGGCCGCCGACGGTCGAAATCAGCGCGAAAAGCACGGACCACAGAATCGTGGTCTTGTAGCTTCGGGCGATTTGCATCGCTGCGGCGACCGGTACGACGAGGAGGGAGGAGACAACGAGTGCGCCGACGGTTCGGGCGGAGACAGAAACGGTTATCGCGGTAAGAACCGTGAAGATGAAGTTAACCAGACGAACCGGCACGCCGGAAAGTGCGGCGGCTTCCTCGTCGAAGGAAACGTAGAAAAGCTCCTTATACATCAGCAGGAAGACCAGAAGGACGACGCTCGAAAGAACCGTGACGATGATGAGTTCGAATGAATCGACGGCAACGATGCTGCCGAACAGGAAACTGTTGAAGTCGTTCGCGTTCTTAACAAAACCCGACAGCACACCGGCGAGGCCGATTCCGACGGAAAGGGTAATCGCGACGGCAAGCTCAGAGAAAGCGGGGATCTTTTTGCGAATCACCTCGATGCAAAGGGCGGCAAGGACGCAGATGCCGACCGCGCCGAGGATGGGGTTAAAGCCGAATAGAAGTCCGATCGCGACACCGGCCAGGGACGAGTGCGAAAGTGCCGAGCCGATCAGCGAGAGGCGCTTATGAACGACGACGGTTCCGAGGCAGGCGATGATGACTGAAAGGAGGATGCCGACGACGAATGCCTTTTGCATGAATGAATAACGGAGGATATCGGGAATCATTTCCTGCCTCCCTTCTGAAGCGCCTCACATGCGGCGCATTTCTCGGGGTCGTGGCTCTTTTCGCAATTCGCGCAATGGATGTGCTCGTACATATGATCGTGCGTGAGCGGGTGAATGTGCACGACGGTTCCCTCGGGAAGGTCGTTTTCGGAAAAATGCTTCTCGGAAAGGCATAGCACGCGGTTCGAAAAGGATGCGATTTTGGCGATGTCGTGCGTGACCATCAGAATCGTCGTTCCCAAGTGAATGTTGATGTCATGGAGGACCGCCAGGAGTTTGTCAACGGCGTCCGTGTCGATTCCGACGGTCGGCTCGTCGAGGATCAATATTTCCGGGCGGTTAGCGAGCACGCGGGCGAGCATCAGCCGCTGGCGCTGTCCGCCGGACATTTCGGACGGAAGTTTGTGAGAAAGCTCTGTAAGACCGGCCTGTTCGATCGCGTCGCGGGCGATTTGCCGGTGCTTCCTGCCGGCAAATCGAAAAGGGCCGATCCGGCGGTAGAGACTCGAAAGGACGATTTCCTCGGCGGATGCCGGGAAGCGGGCAACGGAGTCGCCGGAATTCTGAGGCACATACCCGACGGAAGTGGGGCGGCTGCCCTTGGAAACGATCTGTCCCGTTACTTTTACGGTACCGCGGACCGGCTCGAGCAGGCCGAGAATCAGCTTGACCATTGTGCTTTTACCGGAGCCGTTGTCGCCGATAATTGCGGCAAAGTCGCCCTTTTCGATTCGAAAAGAGACATCTTTAAGAAAAAGCTTATCGGTATACCCGAAGCATAGATTGTCGACTTCCACTTCGTATTCGGATTGCGGCATGGGTCCCCCCTTATTCCTATGAAAGCGCGTACGTGAGCGCTTCCAAGTTACTGCGCATGAGTGAGAAATAATCCTCTCCGGCTTCGATTTGCTCTTCCGTCAACCCGCCGATCGGGTGGAGCGGCAGTGTCTCGCAGCCGGTTTCCTCCGCGATCACCTCGGCTACCTTCGGACTTGAGAGTGCCTCGAAAAAGATGACGCGTACGTGATACTTTTCGGTCATTTCGATAATTTCTCTCATCCGCGCCGCATCGGGCTCGGCGTCCGCGGAAATTCCCCGGATCGGAATCTGCCACAGCCCGTAAGCCTTGCACAGGTATCCGAAAGCTTCGTGCGAAACGACGATATAATCGCCGGCGGCTCCTTCGAGCGCGTCCCGGTATTTCTTGTCCAAGGCGTCGGCTTCCGCCGCATACCGGACAAAATTATCACGGTAGTATTCCTCGTGCTCCGGGTCGGCCCGGCAAAGGGTCTCGCAGATTGCCTTCATCTGAAGCTTGGCGTTCCGGGGATCGAGCCAGACGTGGGGGTCATATGTGCCGTGGTCGTGGTCCTCTTCGTCATGTTCTTCCCCGGACGACGCATCTGAGTTATGGTCGTCCTCGTACGACTCAGATGAGTCGTCCTCGCGCGAGTCCTCGGTAACGGAGTAGGCTCCGGGTTCGATCAGGTCGACATCGGCGGAGGTATTTACAGAAATCAGCGATTGATTCTGCACAGCGGTGAGCACCTTATCGGACCACACCTCCATTCCCGCGCCGTTATAAATAAAGACGTCCGCCTCTTCAAAGGCGCTCATGTCGAGCGTGGACGGCTCCCAAGCGTGCGGTTCAAATCCCGAAGGAATCAGCTGAACAACAAAGACGTGCTCGCCACCGATTTTTGTTGCAAAATCAGCCATCGGATAGATGCTGGCGATGACCTTCAGTTGTCCGTCGCGGGCTTTTATAAAGGCCGAGTCGGCACATCCGACCGATAAAATCGGCAGGATAATACCAGCGGACAAGAGAATCGAGAGTATAAACTTGGATTTACGCATTCATGCCTCCTATAAATGCGAAAGTTTCGCATTTACATGAATGAGCATACAACGAAAAACGAGTCGCTGTCAAACAAGAATCGGCTCTATGACTTCTGATCCCCCGCATCTGGCCCGGATGTATTCTTGTGAAGGTATTTTCGAATCTGAATTACCGTCTCGCGGCTGATGATGTGCTCGACGGCACAGGCGTCCCGATCCGCTATGCGCTCGGGTACGCCGAGTACATCCGCGAAAAGAGCCTTCAGAACGCTGTGCTTTCCCTCGAGGAACTCCGCTGCCTCCGACCCTGCATCGGTCAGGTATATCTCCTGGTACTTCTTTCGCGAAACGTACCCTTGCTCGGCAAGGATGTTCATTGCGTTGTTGACGCTGGCCTTGGAGACACCGAGACGGGAGGCGATGTCGCTGACTCTGGCCCCGTTACCGGTAGCGGAGAGGTTAAAAATCGTTTCCAGATAGTTTTGCATCGCGATGCTGAGCTCTTCCATGTCCGTTCCTTTCGATTGCTCTTCTATCATTTCGAGACGGTATCGGTATTGACTTCGACCGCCGTAAAAACTCGATTCCGACCGTCCATCGGCCATTTGCGCAAGCCCAGTGTGTCGACCGCAAGCGGACATACATCCAGGAGGCTGCCTCCCTCGGCGACACTTCCCGCCGGAATACCCGGACCCGATGCGGCATAAAACACCTGATATTTATCGTTATCCAGAGGGTATCCGTGCTGCCCTTTTGAAAAATGCCCGAACGTGTAGCCCTTGGCGGCCGCAAATCCCAGCTCGAACTCCTGGTCCGCGCCGGAAACGCGCATCTCTTCTTCCGTCAAATCCCTTGCCACGCCCTGTGTCGCTCGAAAATGCTCGAGGAAATAATCAATATCCTTCCGGCGGTCCGCCCGAAAAATATTCAGGAAGCAGCATCCGTGTGCGCAGTGAAAATAAGCATCCTCGGGCGGGATGCCGGCCTCCAGGAGAAGCGTATTGGGGTGAATCGCCGTATGAACATCCATACAGCTATGGTCGCTGAAAATGATAACGGAGGTATCCATGCTTCTCGGGCCGGCTTCCGCGGCATCGAGAATCAATCCGACTCGCGTATCCAAGCGCCGGAGTGCCTCGGCCGCCTCTGTCGAAAACGCGCCGTCCCGGTGCTTGGTGACATCGACGTCCAGAAGATGAATCATGATCAGGTCGACCTTGTCCTTGCGCAAGAGCCGCTCGGTGATGCTTGTCACCAGCTCGTCGCCGTGCCCGACACCGGACGCGGCAATCTGCGGAATATTCCGAAAAAGAGAAGAAAAAATAAATCGTTTGTTGCCAAACCGGAAGGTACGAAACATCCGTCGGGCAAAAGACATCTTGCCGGCTATTTCCGGAAAATTATACCGCGCGCCGGATCCGCCGGTCACGGGAAACATCAGTGTACAGACGCGAAGGCCTTTCTTCATTGCCTCGCCGGGCAGCGTCGGCACTCGAAAATGCCGGACGTGAAAGCGCCAATGCTCGCCCTTTGTGCCGGGAGTCTGAATATCGTTATCGACAATACCATGCTTTTCCGCCGGCACACCGGTTTGAATCGAAGCATGAATCGGATAGGTATTGGAGATGAAAAGCGAATCGACCTTTCTCATCAGGGTCCCGCGCGATGTAATCCGAGGAAAATTGGGCATCGAAAGGAGTGCGTCGACCTCGTGGTCTCCGACCGCATCAAGTGAAATAAGTACAAGGCGGGGATTGTCGCTCATAGAATGCCTCCCTTCGGTAACCGTGTGTATCCTATTCATTATAGTGGATTTTTCTTGTCGATACACGGGGGGGCGTGGTTTTTCGAAAACAATCATCGTCGCGCACGTGGTATCATAATATACATGAGGTATAAACCATTTGGGCAGGTCAATCACTATTCCGGAAACAATATACTGAAGGGACGTGAGCGATGAAAGAAACAGAAAAAGGGACGACCGGAATCACTGCCGATCGAACCAACCGCAGAGTGTTTCTGGTCGTGCTGGACAGCCTTGGCATCGGACGGGCGCCGGATGCGGCGCTTTTCGGGGACGAGGGGACCAACACGCTTGCGTCGATTTCTCTTTCCGATCGATTCGTTATCCCGAATCTTACTAAGCTTGGACTCCTGTCGATTCCGGGCGTCGCGGAGGATATTTTCGAACGAAAAGCAAAACAGCCGGGGGTAACAGCGATATCCCCGCGAATCGTTCCCTCTCGCGTCGCGGAGGATATCGTGCTTCCGAAGACCGCATCCGGAGCGTTCGGCCGCCTGATCGAAAAGTCTTTGGGCAAAGATACGACCATCGGGCACTGGGAGATTGCGGGGATTGTTTCTCCGGTTGCTCTTCCGGTTTATCCCGACGGGTTTCCCGACGAGGTCATCTTTGAATTCGAGCGGAAAATCGGCCGGAAAACCCTGTGCAACAAGCCCTATTCCGGCACCGCAGTCATCAGTGACTTCGGCAGGGAACATATGGAGACCGGAAATCCGATTGTTTACACGTCGGCGGACAGCGTGTTTCAAATCGCCGCGCATGAGGAGGTCGTTCCGCTTCAAAAGCTTTACGAGTACTGTGAGATCGCCCGGGAGATCCTTTCCGGCGAGCATGCGGTCGGACGGGTCATCGCGCGACCGTTTGTCGGGGCGTATCCGAATTTTAACAGAACGGTGAACCGGCACGACTACTCGGTCCCGCCCCCGGGATTGACCCTGCTCGACATTCTCGCCGGGAGTGGAAAAGAAGTCATTTCAATCGGGAAAATCATCGACATTTATGCCGGCCGCGGTATCACTTTTTCGGTCCGAACCGACGGAAACGCGGACGGAATCCATCGGCTGATTGAAGCGATAAGGACCGATTTTTCGGGACTTTGCTTTATCAACCTGGTGGACTTTGACATGAAATACGGGCACAGAAACGATATCGACGGATATGCTCAGGCTCTGGCCAAATTCGATATGTCCTTGCCGGAGATCTTGTCCGGTCTTCGGGAGAACGATCTTCTCTTGATTACTGCCGACCACGGCTGCGATCCGGGGAATCCGTCGACGGACCACACGCGCGAGACCGTTCCGCTTCTGGCGGCAGGGCCCGGAATTTGCCCGGGTGCACATATCGGGACCCGGGAAACCTTCGCAGACATCGCGATGACGGTTGCGGATTTTCTCGGAGTGGAGCCGGAGACGCGTGACGTCCTGGCCGGGACATCGTTTATGGAACAAATACGCATCGAGGAGAATGGAAAATGACCCCGAATTTTGTGCCGACAGACCGGGAGCGGTCAATTCTCGGAATCACGGATCACACGCTCCTTCGGCCGGATATGACTCTTGATGAGCTCCATACGCTGTGCGATGAGGGACTTCTGTATCGGACGGCTTCCGTCTGCATTCCGCCGTCGTTTGTCGCAACGGCAGTTGAATACTTGGCCGGCCGATTGCCCGTTTGTACGGTGATTGGTTTTCCGAACGGGTATATGACCACCGGAAGCAAGCTTTACGAGCTAAATGAGGCGATTAGGAACGGAGCCGACGAATTAGATGTCGTCATCCATATCGGGATGCTTAAGTCCGGGCGGACGGATGATATCCGCGCCGAACTTTCCACGCTTCGCGAGGCATGCCGCGGGAGGATTCTGAAGGTCATCATCGAGACGTGCCTCCTAAGCGAAGCGGAGAAAATCGGGATGTGCGGAATCGTGACCGAGGTCGGTGCGGATTTTATTAAGACATCGACCGGCTTTTCGAAGGGAGGGGCGACCGTCGAGGATGTGCGTCTCTTACGAAAGCATGTGGGGCCTCCGGTTCGGGTCAAGGCAGCCGGCGGCATTTCATCGCTGGAGGATGCAGAGGCGATGATGGCGGCCGGAGCCGCGAGGCTTGGCACGAGCCGGATTGTAAAGATTATTGACGGAGCTGCCGGCGGCGGATATTAGTGAAGGAACGAAGATAATGTTTTCATGTAAAGGGGGCAAAAATGGGTAAGCGGTTAATGAGGGAAACGGACAGGCGTTTGCTGGATGCAGCGAAAGATGCCCGCAAATCGGCCTATTGCCCGTATTCCGGGTTTTCCGTCGGGGCGGCGCTACTCACGGGCGACGGAACGATCGTAACGGGCTGTAACGTTGAAAATGCTGCATTTCTTTCCGTGTGTGCGGAGCAGAACGCAATCTGTAAGGCCGTAAGCGAAGGGAATAAAGATTTTTACGCAATTGCGGTCGTCGGTGCCCCGGAAGAGGAGCCCGGGAAATACTGCCCGCCGTGCGGAAAGTGCAGACAGATCATGGCGGAATTCTGCGACCCGGATACCTTTGAAATCATTCTTTACGACACGGACGATTCCTGCAAGGTGTTTTCGCTCGGAGCGCTGTTGCCGGAGTCCTTCGGCGGCAGAGATTCCTTTGGCGGTAAGTAGGACTTTCTTCCGGCCAGGGTCATAATCATGACGACACTACCGAGCCCGCCGAATACCGCAGCGGCAATGATGACGCTTGAAGTCGCGAAGCGGTCTAAAAGAGCTCCGCCAATAAGAGTTCCGGCCATATAACCGATTCCCATACCGACGACGTTCACGATGGCCTGCGC
>CAYGIB010000030.1:0-14678 GCA_964349735.1 uncultured Oscillospiraceae bacterium
AAGGCTTCAATACCCGCCGATCAGATTGCGAGTATCGATCAGGCGATTCTGACGCTGGCAGAGACCGATTCATATTTGTTTTTTTTCGGGGGTATCGAACGATTGATGGTCATCGTTATCCACATCGCTCTTTCACTGCTTGTGCTGTATGCCGTGCGCAACCGGAAATACCTGTTCTTTATTCTCGCGATTGCGCTGCACGCGCTATTGAATTTCCCCCTTGTGTTTATCGGCTCCAACGGGATTCACCCCCTATGGGCCGAACTCTGGGTGTTTCTTTTTATGGTGGCAAGCCTCGTTTGGATTGTCCAATCAAAATCTCTGCTGGCTCCCGCCGATTCGGTTCCCCTCCAACCCAATCCCGGCTCTCCGGGAACGGGTGTCGAATGAACTCTTCCTTGGCAAACCCTCGACACACAAGTAAGCGGCGGTCGGATTCCCGGCCACCGCTTATGCTTTCTTTTAAGAAAGTATGATTCTCCGTCTCCCACCGGTAGGCCAGTCCGCTTCAAGCCTCTTTTCAGACCTTGGTTTTGAAGAGTTCTGACAGCTTCAGCCGCTTTCCGTAATGTAGTACGGATGCGGTGTACAGGCGCGCCGACAGCCAAGCGACGACGATGACTGCGACGGTAAGAATCGCTATGGATATCCCAATATCCGCCGCGGAGATATCCGAATTCAGAAGCTTGAACGGAACGACAAACGGCGCGGTGAACGGAACGTACATCGCAATTTTGGAGATGATGTTACTGGTACCCGAGATCGCCGTGAAATAGCCGACATAGAAGGAAAACATCGAGATAAGCATGACGGGCATCATCGCGGAATTCAAGTCCTCGATCTTATCGACCAGAGCACCGCACACCGCATTCATCATGGCGTACAGCGAGTATCCCAGGATAAAGTAGAGCAGTACCAGAATACCCGAAGAAACGGTGAACGCAGAAAGCGACAGCGGCATTCCCATCAGTACGAAGTCCTTCGGAACCAGCAGCTGATACCCGACTGCGGCGGCAACCAGAAAGGACGCCAACTGCGCAAGACCGAGTGTACCCATTCCCAGGCACTTTCCGATCAGCACATGCGACGGTCTGGCGGAAACAATCAGTGTTTCCATCACGCGAGAGGCCTTCTCGGTGGCAATCGACATCGATACTCCGTAGCCGTAGTAATAAATCGCAAAAAACATAATCATCAGAAGTGCGATGCCGATAATGTATCCGCTCAAGTCCATGTTTCCGGCTATACTAAACTCATAAGGAATCGTCGATTGTGAAAAATCGATTAACTCGTCCGATACACCCTGCTCCTTCATTGCTTCGCGGATATAGATCGGGCTGAGGGTCTCTGCAACCTGACCGGCATCCGCAAAGGACATAAACGTTTTGGTGGTCACACGAATCCTCGGAGCTCCGGCCTCTTCCGTTATTTCAATCATTGCCTTGTCCGAATCGACGCGAACCTCATCCCGGTACCGGCCCGCAAGTCCCGTTTGGCCATCGATAATCTCGGCATTGGGATAAAGCGCCTGGATTGCTTCCTTTGCGCCCGGCACAAGATCGGTGTCAATGATGAGATAGCAGGTCTTATTGGGGTCGTCATCGGTTGATGCGGCGATTTTCCGGGAGATGGAGGGAATGGCGCAGGCTGCGATAATCAATACCAGTACAACGGCCGTTATAATTAGGAACGCCTTCTTGCGGACCGCCTCCATAAAGGTAAAGCGAAAAACCGTCAATATTTGTTTCATATCCGTACACCCTTCTGTATAGCCATTGGTACACCCATCGGCGCAGCCATCGGCAGAGCCGCCTTTTCGAGGAATATTTCGTGGAGCGATGGCTCGCGGATCTCATACTTAATCGGGTACTCCCCGGTGGCAATCATCTTAGAGAGAAAAGCCTCCGCCATGTCGTCCCCTTCAATCTTGTATTCGGTCTCGTCCGCGCGATGCGCCAACAGCTCAAGACCCGTCTCGAGCGCGATGGACGCCACATCTTTTGACGCGCGGACGACCAGATTGGTATGTCCGTATCCTGCTTTAATCTGCTTCAGATTGCCGCTTAAAATGGTTTCACCGTTGTGGAGCATGACGAGATTCTCGCAGAACTCTTCGACCGTGGACATCTGGTGACTGCTCATCACGATGTATTTTCCGTCCTCAACCAGCTCCGATATGAGTTTTCTGATCAGCTCCGTATTGACGGGGTCCAATCCGCTAAAAGGCTCGTCGAGCACCACCAAATCCGGATTGTGAATCAGGGTGGCCAGAAGTTGAATTTTCTGTTGGTTTCCCTTGGAAACCTTTTCGGCCACCATATCCTTGTACTCGGAGACACCGAGGCGATCCATCCATACAAGTGCCGATTTCTTCGCGTCGCCGTGGCTCATGCCGCGCAGCTGGCCGAAGTAGATTAGCTGATCCATAACTTTTGTCTTCGTGTAGATTCCCCGCTCCTCCGGCATATAGCCGAAGCTCATGGTTTCTCTGGAAATCGGTTTCCCGTTCCATTCGGCTGAACCCGAGTCCTTTTCGATGATGCCGAGCATCATCCGAATCGTAGTCGTCTTGCCGGCGCCGTTGGTGCCGATCAGCCCGAAAACGCCCGGCCGATCCATAGAAAAGCTGATGCGGTCGACCGCCTTCTTGGTCCCGAAGGTCTTACTGAGTTCCTCTACCTTAAGATTCATCGGTTCACTTCCTCCCACAAAATGAAACACGTGCGCTCTTCCATTGTTGCCAATGCATTTGCGCCGTTACACTCGAATCGAAATTTCCCGTCCGGAGGGCGCATATTGCCGGTATCGAACCCCTGCGGCATCCATCATCCGGCGTGCGGCGACAAACAGATCCTCGCTCGCGTACTTGTCGGACAGATAGCAAACCTCGACGATACCCTTCTGAATCAGGGCCTTGGTGCACTCGGCGCAGGGAAATAGAGTGGTATATACAATGCTTCCGCGAAGGTCGGCTGTTCCGCTGTTTAAAATTGCATTCATCTCGGCATGGCAAACGTAGAGGTACTTCGTGTCCAGAGGGCTTCCCTCGCGCTCCCAGGGAAACTCGTCGTCCGAGCACCCGATCGGCATCCCGTTGTATCCCATCGTAAGGATTCTCTTGTCCGGGCTGATGATACATGCGCCGACCTGTGTTCCGGGGTCCTTGCTCCGTCGTGCGGACAAAAGAGCAATGCCCATAAAATACTCGTCCCACGCAATGTAATCCTGTCTTTTCATCGGCGCATCCTCCGCGATTGATACGTTTCAGTATACCCGAAAAAACCCGGGTGGTTCAAGCTTTATGCCCTCGGATTGCTTTTTGACGGATTGAGGAGAAAAGCATCGTATGATGCATCTATTCTTGTACCGGCAGATTATCGGATGTTTGGATTGCTTCCGTAAATGCGCGATGAATTTTATTCGTCACCGGGGTATCTCCCGAAGAGGAAAATACTGTCCCTTGCGCATCGATAATCTCCGAAACCGAACGAATACCGATGACCGAATTGGTCACGAAGACCTCTTCCGCTTCACGCAATTCTCCTAAGTCCAGCGACATTTGAATCGCAAGCAGATCGTTCTGAATGGCATGACATAAGACCCATGATCGCACGATTCCAGGAAGGATTCCGCATTCCACGCTCGGTGTCAGCAGTGTATTGTCCTTAACGATAAAAATATTGCTCACGGCCGTTTCGGCGATGAAACCGCCCGTATTCAGAAACAGCGTATCGTCAAATCCAAGTTTTTTTGCCTTCCGGTGTGCAATTTTGTTTTCCATATAGTTGCCTGTCTTATGGTAGACCACATAGCTTTTCGGATTGCGGTGCACGTCGGCGACCAATAGCCGAATGGAGCACACGAGATCAATCGGCTCCCGAGGATTTCTGACATTCACCGAAAAGTGCGGCTTTCCGCTCGTGCCTGCGGAGTATTCCAATCGAAGTACGCGATTCCGAAATTCGTCTTTCTCGGCCATTCCTTCAATTTGCTTGGTTAAATCCTGCGTATCCGGCTCGTCTCCCAGCTCCAGCTCGAGTATTGATCGTTTCATGCGGCTCAGATGTTCATCAAGTAAAAATACCCGGCCGTTATCCATCACCAGAAACGTCTCAAAAACGTCAATGTTGGTTGGTATCTCCGAGTCATTCCGCCGAACGGAATCCTCCAATCGATTGGAAAACATCATTATTCTCCCTCTCTCTCGTCATAAAAGGACTCCAGTGTTCTATAAATCGAGCGTCCTTTATGCAAAGTCTCGTCAAATTCGTCATCCGGATCGGAATCCCAGACGATGCCCCCGCCAACCTGATAATAGAACTGTTTTTCGAAACAGACAAGAGTGCGAATCGCGATGTTCAGATCGATCCGGCCGTCAAATCCGAAGTACCCCAAGGAGCCGGTATAGATTCCGCGCTTCACCGGTTCAAGTTCTTCAATGATTTCCATCGCTCTTATTTTCGGCGCTCCGGTAATCGAACCGCCGGGGAAAACGGCGCGAAGAAGATCTTCTGCTCCGACATGTACCGATAATTCTCCCCGGATGGTGGACACCTGATGAAACACATTCTCATATGTCTCCCATTCACAGAGCTCCTCGACCCGGACCGAACCCAGTCGGCAAACGCGCCCCAGATCGTTTCGAAGCAGGTCTACAATCATAATGAGCTCCGCCCGGTCCTTCTCGCTTTCCGAAAGCTCCCGAAGGAGCGCAGCATCCAACTCCGGCGTCTCACCTCTGGGGCGTGTTCCCTTAATCGGGCGGGTCCGGATGATGTGTCCGTCTGTTTCGAAAAAGCGCTCGGGCGAACTCGAAAGAATCCGAAGGGAACCGAAGGACATATAGGCCGAAAAGGGTGCGGGGCAAGCACGTCGAAGCTCGCGATAGGCGATATACGGATCGCCGGAAAAAAAGCCGGTGAAGCGCTGGGAGAGATTCACCTGATAGATGTCGCCGTCCCGGATGTACTCCTTGGCCTTCAGCACCATTTCACGGTACTCATCCCGGGAAATGTCGGACTTCGGAAGCGTACATCGAAATCCGGATCGGTCGGCCGGAATCGAAAGGGACGGCTGCTTTACCTTCTCTCGGAACCGCGCGATCCTTTGCCGCATACGTTCCGGCGCGTTACCCGGCATGCTTTCGGCGGCGCAAATAAATGCGGTTTGACTGGTGTGCTCCACTACGACGGATATGTCATAGAGCATTAGAATCACCGTCGGCACATCCCGGTCGCGAACGGCACTTTCTCGGATTCTTTCGATCGAAAAGCCCAGATCGTACGATAGATACCCCGCGGCACATCCGTTCTCGCACGGCAAGGTATCCGGCACCTCCGCTTTCCCGGAGATCGACACATCCGTTGGACCGGAAGGACCCGGGACCGAGACGCGAAAATGCTCCATCATCTCTCCGATTACGTGAAGCGGATTGGCTTCTATCCGGAAGGAGTCCTGATGAAAGGGATATTTTGAGCTGAATCCGGTCGGGACTCCCCCCGGTCCCGAGGGCAAGAGTCGGCGAAACCGGACCCGCTCTCCGATGATGACGAGCTCCGCGAACGGATCGACCAGAATGACCGAGTGCCTGCCGAGCTTTCCGTCCTGCATGGAGCTATCGAGAAACATTGCCCCCGGACCGTCCGCGAGTCGACGGAATAGCTCCTCCGCATCGGTACCCCGCATCAAGACATCCTTCACGCTCGACCTCCGTCATTCTTGCGTCAATCGGAAAAACCGCGTGACTTCTGAGTTGTTGCTTCTATCCGTTCAGTCCCACATATTCCGCTGCGCTTCGTCCCGCCAGAAATCCGGTCGAAAACGCCGCCTGCAGGTTGAAGCCGCCCGTATCCCCGTCGATATCCAGGACCTCTCCTCCGAAAAACAATCCTTCGACAATCCGCGATTGCATCGTTCTCGGGTCGATCTCTCCGAGGCGTACGCCGCCGGCGGTCACCATTGCGGTCGAAAAAAGCGGCGGCTTGGCCACGGTGTACGAGAGACACCGGATCATCTTGAGAAGCGCTTTTCGATCCTCTCTTTTCAAGTCGCGACAAAAAATATCCGGCGAGACCCCGGCCCGTTCAAAGAGATGCTCCGTCACCGAAGCGGGAAAGAAGCCGCGAAGCGCTTGTATCACCTTGCTGTTTCTGTTGTCGGAAAGAAGACTCATCATCCGTTCTCCGGTGCCTTCCTCTGCAGTGTCGGGCCACAAATCAAGCTCGATTCGTACCCGTCCGTCGTATTCGGCCGGATCTGTCGGGAGATATCGCGACAGTGAAAGCACCGCCGGACCGGATAGTCCGTAATGGGTGAACAAAATATCTCCCGTTCTCCGCGCGAGCGGCGCGCCGTTTAGCGAAACGGTCACCCGAACTCCGCTTAAGGAAACACCGGGAATCATCGGCAGTTCCTCCGTCACAATATCGATCGGTGCCAGCGCGGGATGCGGCGGGACAATCGTGTGCCCGAGCCGTGCGGCGATGACCGCACCGTCTCCCGAGGAGCCTGTCGTGGGGTAAGAGTGCCCGCCCGTGCACAGGATACATGCGCTGATCTCATGCGTTCCGTTTGCCGTGACAATCCGGGCAATCCTTCCGGCACGATTTTTGCGCAGATCCATGACCGATTCCGTCGCGACGAAACGCACTCCGAGCCGCTCCGCGCAATCCACGAGAGCGCCCAGGATATCTGACGCCCGTCCGTTTACCGGGAAAACACGTCCCCCCGCCTCCCCGGCCAGATGGACTCCGGCCTCCTCAAAAAAGCGCTCCGTATCCTCCGGTCCGAAGGCATAAAGCGCTTTCAGCAAGAATTTTCCGTTCCCGAAGTACCGGTCGGGATACTCGGCGACCGGCATCCGATTGGTCAGATTACACCGCCCGGAGCCGGTTAACAGGAGCTTTCGTCCCGGCAGCATGTTTTTCTCGAAAAGTGTCACGCGCGCCCCGCTCTGCGCCGCCGATATTGCGGCCATAAGACCCGCGGGCCCCGCTCCGACTACGCCGACTCTCACTTCCACGCCATCCGGACAATCCGGTCGCATAACTCGGTGTACGATAAACCGACCTGTGCCGCCTCCTGCGGAAGAAGACTCGTCGGAGTCATGCCCGGGAGCGTGTTGGCCTCGAGGCAACAGAAATCGCCGTCGGGCCCGAGGATAAAGTCGATCCGCGAATAGCTCCCGAGCCGCAATGCATCATGCGTAATTCGGGTATATCGAGAGAGCCGCTCCGCCTGTTCCGGCCGGAGGTCGGCCGGACAAACCTCGGTCACCAGACCCTTCTGATACTTGTTCCTGTAATCGAAAAATCCTTGATGCGGAATGATTTCAATCGCCGGCAAGACCTCGCCGCCGAGAATACCCACCGAGAATTCGCGGCCGGGAATCATCTTCTCGGCGAGCACCGTTTGCTCGTATTCGTTGGCCAACATCACCGCCGACAGAAACTCCTCCTCGGTGTTGATCATCGAAACGCCGACGCTTGAGCCGCAGTGAGTCGGCTTGATGACACAGGGAAATCCGACTGTCTCCCGAACCTCCCGGAGGGAATCCTCAGTCGGGCTCACGAGCACCCAGTCTGCCGTCGGAACACCTGCCAGGCGCATGAGCTTCTTAGACAGGTCCTTGTCCATCGCGAGAAGACTCCCGGTATAGTCCGATCCGGTATATCGGATGTCATAGCACTCCAGAACCGCCTGGAGCTGGCCGTTCTCGCCCATCGTACCGTGCAGGGCAATGAATACGACGTCCGCCATCACGCACAGCTCCAGAATATTCGCACCGATTAAGGCCTTACGGCCGTTATTCTTTTCGATCAGTTGCCGGAGGTCCGGAGCCTCGCTCGGAATGTCATAGTAATACCGAAAAGATCCGGAAGGCGAAAGGAAAACATCCTCTTTATGCTCCGGAAATTCGATTCCCTCGTACACGTCCGCCAAAACGACGCTGTGTCCCTTTTCCATGAGCGCATTTGCAATTAGACTTCCGGAAGATAAGGATACATCCCGCTCCGGACTCAGGCCGCCTGCCAAAACGACGATTCTCATATGATGAGATCCTCCGACTTTTTTAGTGAACACATAGAATATTACCACAGCGCCGGGTTGTTTTCGATATCGAAGCCGAAACACAATCGGAAATGTAACCGAAGAGTAGCAATTATTGCGGGTACATATGCTAATATTATTGTGTATATTTATATGGGAAGCGGTGTGTAAGCGGTATGGATTTAATCGTCCTGATGCCTTTTTTTAATGAAGAGAAGCAAATTCCCGTCACAGTGGAGCGCATGATTCCGCTTCTGGACGGATTTGAGCTCACCTATAATCTGGTGCTTGTGAACGACGGCTCGTCGGACGGAACGTGGAAGGCCATCGGGGATGCCGCGGAGAAATATCCCGGGAAGGTTCGCGGAATCAGTCTTTCCCGTAATTTCGGCAAGGAAGCCGCCATTTGCGCCGGTCTCGACACTGCCGATGCCGACGCGGTCATCTTGATGGATGGAGATCTGCAGCATCCTCCGGAATGTATTTCTGAGATGCTTCGCTTATGGCGGGAAGAGGGCTTCGAGATCATCGAGGGAGTCAAGTCGAACCGGGGGCGTGAAGGCTTTTTTACGAAGCTGCAGGCCAAGCTGTTTTACGGTGTGTTCAACCGCCTGTCCGGCTTTGATCTTTCCGACGCATCCGATTTTAAGCTTTTGGATCGGAAGGTCGTATTGAAGTGGCGTACGCTTCATGAGCATAACACCTTTTTTCGAGGTCTTTCCGCTTGGCTCGGTTTCCGGCGGACGAGCTTTTCGTTCGAAGTGGCGGAGCGCCAGACCGGTAAATCGCGATGGAAACTCAGTAGTCTTGTACGCCTTTCCGTCCACGCAATCGTTTCGTTCTCGTCCATCCCATTGCACCTCATCAGCATCATCGGTACCATTTTTCTGATTGGCACTTTGATACTCTTAATCCAGACTTTGTTCAACTATTTTTCCGGAATCGCCGCCGACGGCTTTACTACCGTCATCATCGTGAATTTGGCGATCGGCGCTTGCGTGATGATCAGCCTCGGACTCATCGGCACTTATATCGCGCTGATTTTCGATGAAGTGAAGAACCGCCCGCGTTACATCATATCGGAAGACACCCGGACACTCCAAGAGATCAAGAACCCTTCCGAATTCATGTCCGCGGGGAAGGAGCCATAAATGTTTGGTGCAGTGTACCTCATCATTTGTCTGTTTTTCGGCACACAGTTCGTTCGGTTCATGATTCCGGATATTCGAAGGCTTTATGTGGGGATTTCTCCGCGCCAAGAGTGGATCGCCAGGGTTCCCTCGATGCTGTTTGTGCTTCCGGCCGGTTTTGCCATCGGCTTGATGACGGTCACGCTCGCGACCTACTACGCCGCGCTTGGGCTTCATCATTTCGTTCCGGGCGATATGCATGTTTTATACCCGGCCAATATTCTATCCCTCTGTTTGTTTCTGTATCTGGGCAGCCTTTTATGGCAGAAGTGCTATGTTCGGAATCGGAAGGAATACTCGGAGCGATTGCGAGGTCTGAAGTCACCGGGCGAGAGCCGCAAGGTTCTTCTTCCGCGGTATGACCGCTCGTTGCCGATGACGATTCTAATCTCGCTGACCGTTTTGGCCGTTATCGCAGCGGCAGCTTACATTAGTTTTTACACTTTACGTATCGTGGGCTCGCAGCTCTTGGTCGGCCCGTCGGTCGCCAGCGATTTCGGTCCGCATATTGCGGTGGCTTCCTCTTTTTCGACCGGAAGTAATTTCCCGACCGAGTATCCCCATTTTCCCGGGGACAAAATTCAGTATCATTTCTTCTTCTATTTCCTCTGCGGAAACTTAAATCTTCTGGGGCTTCCTCTGGACGCTGCGTTCAATATACCTTTCATCCTGACCTTTACCGGTACGGTGGTTCTTCTGGGAACGCTTGCGGTTTTACTGTCCGGGCGTAGAATCGCCTTTGCGATCATGCCCTTGCTGGTACTTTTCCGGAGCTCGCTGAACATTTTCTTTCAGCTCGCCGCGTTGATCCAGACGCCCGGCGCGACTATTCAGACGATCATTGGCTCCATTACCTCACAGACGGACTGGTTCGTGCTTACCCCGAGAGATGAATGGGGGATATGGGCTATCAACGTATACGCCAACCAACGCCACCTCATGCTCGGTATATCGGTCGTCTTGATCCTTCTGTTCCTGTTCATCCCTCACGTTCGACGGATGTTCCTTCACCTTGAAAAGGTCTCCGGCATCAAGGAGAAGTTACGCATATTTATCGCCTCCCGACAATCGTGGATTCCTCGTAAATCCGATCCCTTGCGGCCTTACTCCCTTCTTCTGGTCGCCATGCTGACCGTTGTTTCAGCGCCCTTTTTCCACGGATCGATGCTCATCAGTGCAATGCTTATCCTTATCGTTCTCGCCTTCTTTTCTGAAAATCGACTGTCCTATGCCGTCGTTGCGCTCGCCGCCGTCGGTTCATCATTGCTTCAGACGACCCTGCTTTCAGGAAGTGTACACAATGTCGTGTCCCTGCGCAAAAACTTCGGATTCATTGCCGAGGACTCCTCCTTCAAGGGGGTCATGGAGTATATTTTCAAGCTCGGCGGAGCGGCTGTCGTCATCCCGCTTTTACTCTTGATCGGGCTTCTGATTTATGAATGGATTAAGGGGCATAACAAGTACCGGATCATTCTCCTTTTATCGTTTACCGCCCCTTTCCTCTTTGCGTTCATATATCAAGTCTCTGTCGAAATACTGGCGAACCATAAGTTTATCCAATTGAGCATTTTGCTGTTTGATATCTTTATCGCCGGAGTTTTGGCGATTCTTTTCTTGTTGCCTCTCCGCGTAAGGGGCCGAAGCGAAAAGACTGCGGAGAAAGTAGCCGAGAAGAAGTCGACCGATTGGATTACCGCACCGCGCTGGGTTTGTATCGCCGGAAGAATCGGGGGAATAGTACTTGCAACCGTTCTCCTTTTTTCGCTAATCGGAACGGGAATAAGCGAGTGGTTCGTTCAACACAACCGGAACCGGGAATCGATTCAACTCAACATAAAGTCGGAAATGGTCGATTGGATTGACGAGAATACCCCGGAGCGATCGGTTTTCCTGACGCGCGACTGGTACATTCATACCTTTTTTCTTTCAGGAAGAATGTCATATTATGCCTGGCCTTATTACGCCTGGTCCGCCGGACATGACACGGAAACGCGTTTTCGTATGTACGAATGGCTGTTGACCGGTTGTGACGGGAATCTGGAAGTATTTCGACAGACATGTGCCGCTGAGGGAATCGATTATATCATTCTCGATACCGAGCTATTGAGCTACCAGTCTGCGGACCGGGGCTATATTGTGAACAGCGGCTTTTTCCAGGAAAATCTGACCCGCGTCGCCTATTTCCCGGGCGAAAACGACGCTCAGATATTTTCTGTTGCAGAATAGATAGCAAGCGGCTCCGGTTCATGACGATGCCGGCTCCGGACTGAACGGACCGTCAAGCCGTCGGGCAAAGATGCACTCTGGCGTTCGTCGGTTTAAATCAGACAAAAAAAGAGGTCCGGTCGCCATACGGCGTCGGACCTCTTACTTGTTCCGGAAAAATACTGATCTTGCTTACTCGTCCTCTTCGAGGAATGCCTTGCGCTCTTCAATCACTTTTGCGGCGACCTCAGAGGGAGCCTGCTCATAGCGCGCATGCTTGATCGTATACCATCCGCGCCCCTGAGTCATCGACTTCAAATCGGTGGCATAGGAGGCCATCTCGGCGGTCGGAACCTCGCAGGAAATTACGGAACCGTCCTCGTCTGCGTCGATGCCCATAATCCGGCCGCGTCGCTTGTTCATGTCACCCATGATGTCTCCCTGCTTGTCCTCGGGGATGTGAATGGTAACCGCGCTGATCGGCTCTAAAAGAACCGGGCTTGCCTGCGGCAAACCGTTCTTGAAAGCCAATCCGGCTGCGATCTTGAAGGCCATTTCCGACGAGTCAACATCGTGATACGATCCGTCAACGAGCGTCGCCTTTAAGTTGACCACCGGGAAACCGGCCAGAATGCCCTTGTTGACCGAGTCATGAAGACCCTTTTCGACCGCGGGGAAGAAGTTCTTCGGAACCGATCCGCCGAAAACCTTCTCCTCGAAAATCAACGTATCCGACTCAACCGGCTCAAACTCGACCCAGACGTCTCCATACTGGCCGTGTCCGCCGGACTGTTTCTTGTGCTTGCCCTGTACCTTCACCTTCTTGCGAATCGCTTCGCGGTAGGGAACACGGGGAGGTTCCAGATCGGCGTCTACATTGAACTTGTTCTTAAGTTTGCTCCGGAGTACGTTAATTTCCTGTTCACCCAAACCGGAAATGACCATCTGACGTGTCTCGGCGTCGTTTATTACTGTGAAAACCGGATCTTCGTCGGACAGCTTATTCAGGCCGGCCATAATCTTGTCTTCCTCGCCCTTGACCTTCGGGACAATTCCCATGGTCAGGCACGGTGTCGGGAAGCTGATCTTGGGCAACACAACCGGGCGGGCTTTATCGCAAAGCGTATCATTCGTCTGAGTAACGACCAGCTTGGCGACCGCTCCGATGTCTCCGGCGCCGATTTGATCTGCCGGAATTTGCTTCTTTCCGACCATAAGGAATAGGCTGCCGACTCTCTCGTCCTTCTCCTTGCTCGTGTTATAAACGGTGGCGTTACCCTTGAACACACCGGAATATACGCGGAACAGGCTGATACGGCCTACAAACGGGTCGGCAATCGTCTTAAACACAAAGGCGGACATGGGATCCTTTTCTGAAGTTCCGATCTCAATCGCCGTGCCGTCCGGGGAAGCGGCGTTGATCGTCTTCTTCACGCCGGCAGCGGGCGTATCCTTGGAAATACAGTTCATCAGGAACTCAACGCCCCAGTTATTCAGGGCGGATCCACCGTACACCGGATGCAACGTGCCATCGCGGAAGCCTGCGTGAATTCCCCGGCGGAACTCATCCTCGGTGAAAGGCTCTCCGGAAAAATACTTCTCCATCAGCTCCTCGTCACTCTCGGCGACCACCTCGTTAATCTGCTCGTGAATCTTGGAAATGCGTTCCTCAAATTCGCCCGGCAACGGTACTTCTTTCGACGCGCCTGTTTTCTGATCAATCGAAAAAGCGCGTTTGTTCATCACATCGACGATGCCCGTCATCTTATCTTGGCTCATAATCGGAATTGAAAGCGGAATGACCGATATGCCGTACTGTTGCCGCAGCGCGCCCACGATGCTCTCAAAGTCTGCGTTGGGCTCGTCCATGCGATTTACAAAAAACATAAACGGAACGCCGCGCTTCTTTAAGAGACGAACCGCCTTCTCGGCGCCGACCTGTATTCCTCCTTTGGAGGCAAGCACGACAATCGCGCTGTCCGCGACGCGAATGCCCGCCATCGTCTCACCCAAAAAGTCGAAATCGCCGGGCGTGTCAATGATATTCATCTTGGTATTTTTCCACTCGCACGCCGCAATGGTCGTATTGATCGAAAGCTGCCGTCTGATTTCTTCCGGATCAAAATCCATGGTTGTGTTCCCGTCCGTGGATCGCCCCATACGATCGATTGCCTTGGCACAGAACAACATCGCTTCGGCCAGCGCTGTTTTTCCGGACCCGCCGTGCCCTAAAAAGGAAATATTGCGGATCTTTTCGGCCGGATAATTGATCATGTATCTGTCCTCCTTGGATAAACTAATATTGGCATTATACTATGAGCAATCCACAATATCCACAAAAAAAGCGGGGCGAAGCACCTTCTTTTCGCCGAATTGTCCACCGGTTTCCGCGAAAAAAGTGCGGGGAAGAACTCCCCGCACTCAATGAATTCAATCCACACGATTTTCCCTAAACGGAAGGCACCGATAATCGCATCGGCTAAATCATCGTTCCTCCCGAATAACCGCGTTTCCTAAAAATCTCTCACCGACCGCACCTGCCCGACCGCACCGGTTCGTTACGCTTTGGCCAATGACCGCTCGAAAACCAAAATCGTACGGTCTTCCTTAATTGCCGGTCCACCGGAAAGGGATATATTTTCCGCACCGCCCAACGTGGACAAAATCCGCCCGCCCTCGTCACTGATGACTGTGTGAAGCCGCCATCCGTCCGATGAACGTTTTGAGAGTGTTTTTGCAATCAGAGCCGTATCCACTTCACCGCGCTCGGTATGCGCCACAATTTCTATTTCATATTGCATCGGACCGGAGCTCCCGGCGCCTCCGCCGGTAGCAATCAACGTCTCCGTTCGTATCCGCAAGTCGTCGATGGCGGCTTGGGCCGCTTCGATCTGGTGCTGTAATTCCTCAACCCTGTTCTCGGCCTCTTCCTTCGCCTTGCTCATTTCTTCGATCAATTGCTCCTTTTCTTCGATAATCTTCTGCATCCGGCCCCTGTCGCTCTCGCTCAAAGCGGCCTCTTTCAGTGCAATCGCTCTCTTTTCCGCTTCAAATATGAAGATTTCCGCTTCGACCTCAGCATCTTTCATCGCCGACTTGGACTCTTCAATAATCGCTTTGGCCTGCTCCAACTCTGCTGAAATCTGCGCCGTTTCTTCCTCCGCCGCCATCCGAATCTTATCGAACTCTGCGGTCAGCGAGTCGAGTTCCTTCTCCAGCGCCACCTTCTGTTCC
>CAYGIB010000031.1:0-14228 GCA_964349735.1 uncultured Oscillospiraceae bacterium
CTGAATCCTGCAGAAATTTGTAAAAGATACATTTTACACAATTCAAAATATTCTATGTACGTTAAATAAGCAAGATTTCATCTTCTGAAGCTCGGCGACACTGTCCGGAGCTCCCGGATTTCACCCGCTTTTCACAAAAGGACTACTAAACTTTCATATGCTCCGCATCGCTTATGCACATTCATTTTCGATAATGAATGCCATGAGCGTTTTGTTTATTTGAGCGAGAAAAGGATTTCCTTGCTGTAACGGGACATCACTCGTGATTTTGAGCATGCAAATACGCTGGAATGCAAGGAATCCTGTGAATCGGCAATTTCTAAACAGGCAATAAGAATGTGGAGGTTACACATGAAACGAAAGAAGATCATCCCGATCATCATTGCAAGTCTGGTCATTCTGGTAATCATTGCGGCGGGCGTTCTTTATTCCCGGGGAGTCTTCGGCGGATCTCAAAAAGATTCTGAAGTCAGCTACACCGTGGAAAAACTGCTTACGGGTGATATTGAGAAGTCCATCAGCGGTACGGGCACACTTGCAGCCGGAGGCACAGCGACAGAGGTATCTCCCATCGAGCTCACGATTGAAACAGTGACCGCAAAAGTCGGGCAGGAGATTAAAGCGGGTGACATGATTGCGACGATTGACGCAGATGTGTTGACGGATTTGATTGCCACAATTCAAGCCGACATCGATACGATCGATACGAAAATTGCGCAACAGTATTCCTCGGAATTCAGTGCGGCAAAACTCACTTCTCCGGTAGCCGGCAGAGTGAAGAAGATTCATTGTGCTGTCGGTGACAACGTGGATGCGGTTATGTCCGGTTCGCTCGGATTATTTCTACTTTCGACCGACGGCAAGATGAAGGTGGATATTTCGCTTGAAACCGAAGAAACGATCCTTGCGGGCACAGAGGTGAAAGTAAAGACCGAAAGCAATTCCTATACGGGCTTAATCGAATCAATAGCATCCGACAGCAAGAGCTGTACGGTAACACTTTCGGACAACGGCCCCGCATTAGGAGCAGAGGTCGATGTATATACAACAACAGGCACTCAATTAGGATCCGGTACTCTTCATGTTAACCGCCCCTATCTTGTGGCTGCGTCCTCCGGCAGCGTATCCAACATATACGTAAGTCTGAATGAGAAAATTAACACCCGGACAGCACTTGCGTATATTGTTGGCATACCCATTTCTGATACATATACCGCGCTTGAGCAATCGCGTGCCGAGCACGTTGCAAAACTTGAAGTGGCAACAGCCATCCGGAATACGGGCTTTCTGGCGGCATCGCAAGACGGAACCGTCAAATCAATAATGGTCGCGGACGGACAGATTGTAAAAGAGGACGGACCGGTAATCACATTATCGATGACCGATACATTTTCAATCGATGTTTCCGTAGACGAACTCGACATCAACAGTATATCGGTCGGACAGATCGCCGCCATTAACGTTGAAGCCGCTTCCGGAAAAGTATTCGCCGGAACCGTTGAGAGCGTATCGCAAATCGGCGTGACGAGCAACGGGGTTACGAACTATACGGTGGTCATCAAAATGGTTGCGGATGCCTCCCTTAAGATCGGCATGAACGCCACCGTGACCATAGTTATCGAAAAGCATACGGGCGTTCTGCTTCTGCCGCTCACTGCGTTGCAATCGCTGCGCGGCAGTCAGTATGTATGGCTCTATACCGGTACGCTTCCCAAAGACAGTTCACAAAACCCAGGCACCTATACGGAAGTGCAAACGGGCCTTTCAAACAGCAATTTTGTTGAAATTACAAGCGGGCTCACAGCGGGCGATCAAGTCGTCGTCGTGCGCACAACGTCGTCCAATGATTCATCAGCACAACAGCAAAACGGAATGTTTTACCCGGGTATGAACGGAGACAATCAGCGCATACCGAACGGTAGTAATGAGATGGGTGGCGAGCCGTTCGGTCCGCCGGCCGGAAGATAATGTGAAAGGTGAGCAGACATGATAGAAATGAACAATATCACTAAAAAATACAAAATGGGCAGTCAGACCGTTGTCGCCTTGGACGGGGTATCGCTAAAAGTAACAGACGGAGAGTTCGTGGCGATCGTAGGGCCTTCGGGCAGCGGCAAATCAACACTGATGAACATCATCGGATGCCTGGATATCGCGGATAGCGGTCAGTACATATTGAACGGCAAACCGATTGCAAAATACAGTGAAAGTCAGTTGGCGCGCATTCGGAATCAAAATATCGGCTTCATCTTCCAGGGGTTCAATCTTCTATCGAACATGAACGCTTTGGAAAACGTCGAAATTCCGCTTGTTTATCAGAATCTGAATCATGCGAAACGAAAGAAGCAAGCGATGGAAGCGCTGGCAAGGGTAGGATTAGAAGACAGGATTCGCCATCGCCCCGGGGAGCTCTCGGGCGGACAACAGCAGCGAGTTGCCGTCGCCAGAGCGCTTGCGGGAAAGCCTTCCCTTATTCTGGCAGACGAACCTACAGGTAACCTGGATTCCAAAACCGGAAAAGAGATTATCGATCTTCTTAAAGAACTGCACGATCAGGGCAACACGGTTGTATTGATCACTCACGATGCTGCGATTGCCGCCCGGGCGGACCGATGTATTCAAATGGAAGACGGCCGTGTGAAAGAAGGAGTTAAGAAATGATTTTTCAATCAATACGCATGGCATTTAAATCAATCTTTGGAAATAAGATGCGATCCTTGCTTACGATGCTTGGTGTCATTATTGGCGTCATTGCCGTCGTGGTACTCATCTCCATCGCACAAGGCACTACATCAAGCGTGACGTCCAGCATTGAGTCGCTGGGCACCAATCTGCTTACGGTTAACATCAGAAGTTACCGCAATAACCCTATCACAGTAGAGGATCTGACAGATTTGGCGAATAGTAATCCGGAGTATATCGGCGATATTGCACCGATCATATCCGAGTCAGTAACTGCAAAGGCCGGAGATATCACTTACTCAGACGGTACCGTGGAGGCGACCGTTCCCGGTTACGATAAAATCAGAAATTTAACCGTTGAATATGGAAGATTCCTGACACAGCCCGATCTTCTTAACCGCAGTTATATTGCCGTCATCGGCACCGATGTTGCGGATGAGCTATTTGGCACACGCAACGTCGTGGGAGAGGAAATTCGTATTAACGGCTACAAGTTTTCTATTGTCGGAGTGCTCGCCGAGAAAGGTACAACATCTACCGGTTCTTCCGATAGCCGTATCATCATACCTTTCACTCTGGGACAAAGGCTCTTCTTCTCAACAAGCATCCGGACTTTCTATGTGTCTGCGAAATCGTCGGATACGGTGTCGGTCGCGCAGTCGATCATTGAGAACTATTTGGATGGTATTTACAATACCAGTTTGACCACAAGCCAGACCGGCGAAATGACCAATAGTGCATATAATGTTTTTAACCAGAGCGACATGCTCTCTACGATCAGCGATACAACAGCCACGCTTACTTTGATGCTCGGTGGCATCGCGGGCATTTCGTTACTTGTCGGAGGCATCGGGATTATGAACATCATGCTTGTTTCAGTCTCCGAGCGTACAAGAGAAATCGGAATAAGAAAGGCAATCGGAGCCTCCCGAGGTGCAATTCTCATTCAGTTTCTTATCGAGGCGCTTGTTGTAAGTGGCCTCGGAGGTATAATCGGGTTGTTTCTTGCAATGGGCTTGATCGTTGTGTTGGCGCAGGCTCTCTCGACTTCGATGGCGATGTCACCTGTCGTTGCGGAGCTTGCCATCGGATTTTCGCTTCTAATCGGTGTGGTTTTCGGGATGTATCCGGCAAATAAAGCATCGAAACTGACACCGATCGAGGCGCTGAGATACGAAGGGTAACGCATGGAGTATTCCATCTGCTCTTGGGTGTAACAGGGAAAGGAGGTGGAGTCGATACGTTTCATAGTTATGCTATAATATTATCATTTCTGCTGCTTTTCGAGCCACTGAAACTGAGATGGATCGAGGTTATTAAGGCTCAAGAATTGCCCAAGGGGGAAGAAACATGATTCGTGTGCTGGTGGCCGATGACGAAGAACGTATCCGTTCGGCAATACGCGAATATGTAGAGTTTGAGGAGTGGGAAGCCGTTGAGGCGCAGGATGGAATGCAAGCGGTGGAGTTGGCGCGAACTCAGAATTTCGACATGATCATTTTGGATATTATGATGCCCAGGCTCGACGGTTTTTCCGCCTGTAAGGAAATTCGAAAAAGAAGCGATGTGCCGGTGCTGATGCTTTCGGCGCGAGGAGAAGAATATGACAAACTCTTCGGATTTGAGTTGGGTATTGATGATTATGTCGTTAAGCCTTTTAGCGGCAAAGAGCTGATGGCAAGAATCAAAGCAATTATGCAAAGAGGCCGTTCGAGTCATTCTGCGGATTCCAATGAACAGAACGGAATACATATACAGGGGCTCGAAGTGGATTTTCTCGGCAGGAAAGTGACTGTGGACCGGGTTCCGGTGCAACTTACGCCCAAGGAGTATGACCTTCTTTTCTATCTAGTACGGAACCGGAACATAGCCCTTTCACGCGAACAACTTCTAACGAAGGTTTGGGGGTACGATTATTTCGGTGATAACCGGACTGTGGATGCGCATGTGAAGATGCTGCGCGCAAGCTTAGGTCCATATAGAAAGTTTATTGTAACTTTACGGGGAATGGGGTATAAATTTGAATCGTAAATTTGATTCAAAGAGTTTAGGATTCAGAATATGGATCTATATGATGCTGTTTTCGCTGACCGTATTGCTGGCCTTGTGGCTGATGCAGACGGTCTTTATCAATGTTTTTTACCAAAGGATGAAAATCGAAAACATTAAATCTGCTTCGTCCAATATAGCAAGCCTTTATAGCCAGATTCAAGGGCAAGCATTACAAAGCAAATTAGACGGCATAGCCAATGAAAGTGATTTGTTTGTATATATCACCGACGATAACGGGAAACTGGTCTATGTGGTCAACCCTGTAGGCAGAGATTACAGGACATCTGTTGAAAACATGGTACCACGAATCCACGAAGGATTTGGTATACAGAACGATGACTATCAGAAAACAAACCCGTTTACTGTTTTTTCGGAACAAGTGCTGGCAAGCCCCAACGGAGAACTGGAGCAAATATTCGACGATAATCGGGGCATGAATATGCTGCTTTTTGGCAAAGTTTTATCCAACGAGCAAGGTGAAAAAGCCGTACTGATCGTGAGCTCACCGCTACAGCCGCTCACGGAGACAATGCGTATCCTGAGCCGGCAGTTTTTATTTATTTCCTTTGCGGTTTTCGCGCTTGCTTTTGGCGTGTCCATTATTATGGCATTTAGCATATCCAAACCACTGACAAAAATAACACGAAAAGCACATGCGCTCGCGGGCGGCAACTACGATATTGAGTTCGACCGTGGCGGCTATACGGAAGTAAATCAGCTGGCCGACACTTTGAATTACGCGACCGATGCACTGCAGCAGGTAGAGAGCGTCCGCCGCGAACTTATCGCGAATGTCTCGCATGACCTCAGGACGCCGCTCACAATGATAAAGCTCTATGCTGAGATGATCCGGGATTTTCCCGGTGACAACGAGAAGAAGCGAGATCAGAACGTCGCTGTTATCATCGAAGAGTGTGACCGGCTAACATCCCTGGTGCAAAACCTTCTGGATCTTTCACTGATACAGTCCGGTGCGATTCCCTTTCATCCCACAGGGTTCGATTTAACGGAAACGGTACGGCGTATCTTAAGACATTATGAAACACTTACAAAAAATCAAGGATACCGGTTTGCATTCAATTCCTCCGGCGCGGTCTTCGTGAAGGCCGATGAGACACGCATTGAGCAGGTGTTATACAATCTAATTAATAATGCCCTCAATAACGCAGGAGAGAATATTCAAATCCAGATCTCCTTTCATGAAAACGATCGTACGATACGAGTATCTGTTGCGGACAACGGTACGGGCATATCCGAAGAAGAACTGGAACGAATCTGGGACCGTTATTATAAGGGAACCCAAGAGCACGGACATGCAATCGCCGGGTCAGGCCTGGGCCTTTCGATCGTAAAATCCATCATGGAGATGCATGGCATGAGATACGGCGTGAACAGTATTAAGGGACAGGGATCTACGTTCTGGTTCGAACTTCAAAAGATGGAAAATTAATGGTCCTGCACATCGGTTCCTTTCAAACAAGAAAAATGGTGATTGCCGTCGGTTACCGTGTGAACTCCAGAAAAGCAACAATGTTTCGAATTTGAGCGACCAAGGTCTTGAAGGAGTTCATCATCAAGGGTTTTTCGATGGATGACGAGCGGCTCAGGAATCCGCAGCATATTTTCGGAAGGATATTTCGAAGAGCAAATAGTCCGCATCAGGAAATTCCAGATGTGAAAGAGTAGTCCCTCATTACCTGTGATAAGGAGCAAATCATCTCATGCCGAACACTCGAAAAATGCTCAGTGACTGGGACGCCCCCTATATACAAGATCTTGTAAAGGCGATCGAGACGCAGAGTAAGTCGACGCTTGCGCATTGGGCGGTGGATTATGCCCAACGGGTCCTTCTTCCGATCTGGAAGAAGCATGATCCGGAGGATATTCGCCCGGATGCCGCGCTCGACTCAGCCCGAAAGTGGCTCGCCGACGAGATCAAGCTTCCCGAGGCCAAGGCGAAGATCCTTCTTTGCCATGAAGCCGCGCGCGAGGCACAGAAGAGCCCGGCTGCGCAAGCTGCTGCACGGGCGATCGGTCAAAGCGCCTCGACGATCCACTCCGCCCGACACTGCATCGGGCTTGCACTCTACGGCGCTCTGGCGGTCGCTTATGACGCGCTCGGAACAAAGGCCTCATGGGCAGAACTGGAGGTCTGCGCCGCGGAAGAATGCGCACGCATGCTTGACGCCCTTCGCACGGTCTCGGCTGAAAACGAGCCAAATCCGGCGAAGATCAATTGGAAGTGTTGAGAGGCGCGGATCAGAAATGTACTTTCTTGCGATTCTGATTGCTCCTGCTTAGAATAATTATTGCAGACCGAACAAAGATTATCCGTGAAAAGAGGGAGGAGAAAGATGAGATTTATTGAGTTAGCCAAGAGACGGCATTCCGTTCGAAAGTATAAAGACATGGCCGTTGAGCCGGAAAAGGTCGACATGATCCTGGAGGCCGGGCGCATCGCGCCGACTGCGGCGAACCGCCAGCCGATCCGAATCTATGCGGTTCAAGGCAAGGAAGGGCTGGATGTCGTCCGCGGAGCGGCGAATTTCTTCGGGGCTCCGCTTGTGTTTGTGGTTTGCGGGGACAAAAAGACCGCGTGGCAGCGCTCGTATGACGGAATGATCGCGACGGATATCGACGCTTCGATCGTCACGGATCATATGATGCTCGAGGCGACCGAGCTCGGGCTCGGCAGTGTCTGGATCTGTAAATTCGATCCGGAGGTATTGAAGAAGGACTTCGGGATGCCCGAAGCCCTGGAGCCGGTCAATATCCTGGCGGTCGGTTACAGCGACGATGTCGTGAAGTCTCCCGATCGGCATGACATGCAGAGAAAAACAAAGGATGAATTGGTGACTTTTATTTAGCGGTAGTCGGATCCATGATCCGCGCCCGCTTTTTCACGTAGATGATGGTGCCGACCGCAAGTTCCGCGAGGACCAGGATGAAGGTCAGGAACATGGCCAGATCGCGATAGAAGATCATCTGCTCGATTTCCGACTCGTCGGCCAAGAAGACTTCTACGCGTGTGGTCGGGTATGTGTTATACAGCATGCGGTACTCGTAGTTACTATAATATTCTTCCGAGTATCGCGCACGAAATTCTTTATATTCATCTAAATCGGCAAAGGAATGTTTCGTCAGAAAGATTTCCTCAAAGTCGATCGCGTCTCGAATGATGGTGGTCACGATGATCGTTCCGAGTACGACGAGGACGATCGCGATAAGTGTGACGATCTTAAGGCGTGTGACGTTTCGATCCGTTTCCAATTCCTTTTCGGACGGAGTATAGATTCCTTTGCTGATGAGAAGCGATCGAATGAACCGCATTGCGGCAAGACACACGGCGAATGTAAAGAGTGCGATCGTAAGCCCGATCAAGAGCCAGGAATCGTAAGGGGCCTTGCGGTCGCTGTATACAAAAAACAACGGAAGACAGAAAGCGAACAAGACGGTATTCAGGGTGATCATTACCTGCAGATATCGGATCATCCGATATTTGAAGGGATTTCGGGGCGAGGTCGCGAACTCATCATCGTCGATTTTTGAGTATGACATGATGAAAAGGGCAATTTCATAAAGGATCGACGCGGCAAACAGTGCGCTTCCGATGAAAAAAGCGACATTACATTGTTCGAAAACATGATTGACAAACAGGACGGCCAGAAAACCCAGAACGGTAATGCCGACGGCGATCATACTGAGTGCTTTGAAACGGGTTACCGTGCATTTAAGTATCCGTTCGATCTGCTTTTCGGTCTTGGCCTCGCTTCGATACCCTTTGCTGGCGGGATCCGAAGGGATGCGCTCGCCCCGAATGATCTCCTCGGATGTTACGCCGAGGACTTCCGCGATCGCCGGGACCAGGCTTAAGTCCGGCGCGCATTCGTCCCGTTCCCAACGGCTGACCGCCTTATCGGACACGTTCAGCTTTTCGGCGAGCTCTCGCTGAGTCAGCCCGGTCGATTTTCGTAAAACGGCGATAAATGAGCCGATCGTTTTCTTATCCATGGGGTGCCTCCTTGGTTTGAAGGGTTATTTTCGCTCAATCGATCAAGGTCATTCTACAATACCGGAAGAGAGATTGACTGACCGGAGACCGTGATTGTCTCTCGAAAATCGAGAATTAGGTCTGCGTGAAGCCGTTTCTCAATGTTTTCGACAATCTTTTTCCGCTCCGGTGACAAAGAAGACATGCCTTGATATCATATGCATAGATTTGCTATTTGTCAGATGAGCAATAGTGTGAGTCATTTTAAAACCGGATAGGCGGTCGAAAATGCGTTGACCGGCGGATAGAAAGGGTAACGAATATGTTTGATGTAAAAGACAAATGGGCACTCATCACCGGCTCCTCCCGGGGACTCGGATATCTGACAGCTCAATTCATGGCCGCACATGGATGCAACCTGATTCTCCACAGCCGGAAGCTCGAGCAAACCGAGCAGCTCCTCCTCGAGATTCGCGCAACGGGCGTTTCCGCGCATGCGGTCGAGGCGGAGCTTTCCGATCCGGATGCCGTGGAGGGCATGCTTCAAAAGATCGACGAGCTCGGCGTGCGCGTCGATATCGTCCTCAACAATGCGGGCGTACAGATCGCGTATCGGACGGAGTATTATAAGACGCCGGTTCGCGATTTTACCGAAAGCTTCATGATGAACACGATCGCGCCGACACGGATCTGTTACCACTTCATGCCGAAAATGATCGAGAGCGGCTTCGGCCGGATCGTGAATACGACGAGCGGGATCCGTTTGGAGCCTCAGCAGGCGGGGTATTCGGCCAGCAAGGCGGCGCTCGACAAACTGACGATCGACCTGGGCTCCGTTGTGGACGGCACCGACGTGATGATCAACCTCGCGGATCCGGGCTGGTGCAGAACCGACCTCGGCGGGCCAAGGGCGCCCAATTCACCCGAGAGCGCCCTCCCCGGAATCGTCGTCGGTGCTTTTCTTTCCGATCGGAAATCCGGTCGTCTGTTTCACGCGCAGGACTTTTCGGGCATGAGTCTGGAGACGGCGGTCCGCAAGGCGGAAGCGGAGATCGAAAGCCCTTACGGCGAGTGAGGATCGACCTTTGACGCGCCGATGCGCTTCTCATTGACAAATGCTCATGCTGTCCGCATGATTGTTGTAATGGACCCGTACGAGAGAGGGCGTTAAATGATCAGGAAAATCCTAAACAAGGTTCGTTACAGTATCTGGCTATACCCGGCAATTTACAGTGTGGGCGCCTTGTTGCTGTCGGTCATCATTTCCTATGTTGATCAGCATTTCACGGACTTCCTGGCCGGCTATATTCCGGTCTTGCTCTATACAAACACCTCGCTGGCGCAGATGGTCCTGGGTATTATCGCCGGGGCCTTTATTACGATTGCCACGTTTACTTTTTCGACGGCGATGGTGGTCCTGACGATGTATTCGTCTCAATTTACTCCGCGCGTGGTCGAGAATTTTCTGAATAACGAGACGACGATGAAGTCATTCGGCGTATTTCTCAGCGGGTTCATTTTCGCGATTACTTCCCTGCTTCTGATCCGTGCCGACGAGAAAGGAAGCCTTGTGATCTCAGCGAGCGTCGGCGTACTGTACATTATTGTCGGACTCATCAATTTTCTCATTTTCATCAATAATGTCTCGACGTATATTCAGGCGAGCGGTTTGATCCTTCGCTTGCACGACGAGGCGTTGAAGCGCATCCGTCAGTACCGTGATTTCTTAAAGAAGTCCGAGATCATTTCGGAAGATGAGCTTATAAAGCTCGTCGATAATCGGGAGAGCGTCGACGTGTTCAGCCAGGCCGACGGGTATATTCAGGAGATTGATTTTGAAGGAATGAAAAGAATCTCCAAGGAGCACAATTGCTTGGTTTGCGTCAAAAAGGTGGTCGGGCAGTTTATCTCCGGAGAAACCCGGGTAGCCACGGTCTATCAGGAGAATCCGGAGGATTTGGCACGTGAAACAGCCGGAGATTTACAGCAATACATCACGGCCGGCAACAAGCGAACGGAAGCTCAGGATTTCAGTTTTACGATTCAGAAGATTGTCGAGATTGCGCTCAAGTCCATTTCGCCCGCTATAAATGATCCGAATACGGCCATTCATTGTCTCAAAATTATCGGTCTGCTCTTGCGCGACTTATCCGACATTCGAAACGGTTACATCGTATTAAGTGCCAAGAACGACGATGATACAGTTGTTTGCGAGGCCTATGATTTTAAAATTCTGCTGCACGATGCGTATCACCAGATCTTTTTCTATGGGCAATCCACTCCCGCGGTCATGTTGGCTGTTTTCAAGTCGCTTCAGTTTGCAAAGGCCAAGGCATCCGAGGAGAATCTCCTGATCATCGATGATTACGCGCTGATGTTTTTCGAAGAACTGAAAAACAAAGACTTTGACCCGCTGTCACACAGCATGCTGGAAGCGGAGTATCTGAATTTGATTGCTTTTCGAAAAGCAGCCGCCATGACGGAATAAGACTAACCGCTCTTCAACACAGCGAGCATCGGGTAAGTGATGCTTCCGGAGGACCTTTGGAATGAATGATGAAGATGGAAAAATGAATCTCCCCGAGATTGCCAAGATGGTGGAAATACTTCAAATCCGTTTCGAGCAGAATATGAACCGGCATACTTCTGTCATCTGGGATAAGTTACAGGAAAAACTTCAGGCGAACCCGGATAAGCTTCGTTCTCTCTATGAGATGGAAAGGACCGGAGGCGAGCCGGATGTGATTTCATATGATCAGAAGTCGGGAACATATGTCTTTTGCGATTGCTCGGCGCAAAGCCCGGCCGGTCGAAGATCTTTATGCTATGACAAAGACGCGTTGGAAACCAGAAAGAAGAACAAGCCGGTAGCAAGCGCTCTGGATATGGCCGCATCAATGGGAATCGAATTGCTGTCGGAATTGCAGTATCGGGAACTTCAGAAACTCTGCGCTTTTGACACGACTACGTCCAGTTGGGTGAAAACGCCGGAGGAGATACGCAAACTGGGCGGAGCGATATTTTGTGACCGACGCTTTGATACAGTTTTCACCTATCATAACGGTGCCGGATCTTATTATTCGGACCGAGGGTTTCGCGGGATGATTATCGTATAAGCGTATGTGATTTATCAACGGTTCTCCCGGGAATTGCATGATTATTCAGTAACGCAAAATATCGCCGCAACTCAATCTGTACACGAATTTCCTCAAAAGCAACACCGGTTTTCTGGTGTTGACATGTCCGCTACCGCAAAATGAAATCATCGATCGATGATTCTAACGTGGTAAAATAATGAAAGGACAAGGGATGAGGAAATGATTATGAGTTTAGGAGAAAATATTCAATTTTACAGAAACAAGGCAGGCATTACGCAGGAGCAGTTCGCGGAGCGTCTGGAGGTTTCCAGACAGTCCGTCTCTAAGTGGGAGTCGAATACGACCTACCCGGAGATGGAAAAGCTCCTTCAGATGTGCGAGATGTTCTCGTGTTCGCTCGACACCCTGTTGCGCGGCGACGCCCAAAGCGTCAGCTTCGAGGACACCGGGAAATACGATAAGCACATGAACGGATTCATGTGGGCGATCACCGTCGGGATCGTGCTCCTGTTCTTTGGCGTTGCGGTCATGCTCGCGCTCCTCGGAGTCGGGGTGCCGGTACCGCTTTCGGTGGTGGCGATGTTGGTCTTCGTGGTCTCGGGGATCATGACGATGACATACGCGGGGCTGGGACACGACGCTTACATGAAGAAACACCCGCAGATCAAGCCGTTTTATTCCGAGGAAGACATCGAGACGGGCGATCGCCGGTTTCGGTTCAGAATTACATTTTCCATCGGCCTTTTGTTCATGGGCGTTTTGTGGCTCGTCGGAAGCTTCGCGCTTCCTGTCCCCGGTGATCTGGGACGGCAGGTGTATGTGGCGATCGCTATTTTGATCTTCGGGATCGCCGTTGCCATCATGTCTTATTCCGGAATGCAGAAAGACAAGTACGACATCGAGAAATACAATCAGAGCAACACGCCCGAAGCGCGAAAAGCAGAGAAGGAAAACGAAGAAAATTCGCCGGTCGGGAAGTGGTGCGGCGCGGTTTTTATGATCGCAATCGCCGTGTTCCTGGTTCTGGGCCTGGGGTGGCAGTTGTGGCACCCCGGTTGGGTTGCTTTTCCGGCGGCAATTTTCCTCTGTGCCGTCGGAGCGATTGTCGGCGGGAACTATAATAAGAAGGATGCCTGAAGCCTTTTTTCGCGGAAAGCATCGATTCTTCGAACTCGACACAGACTATTAGAAAATATAAATCGCACGGAGCAATCTGTGCGATTTTTTTGTAAACAGTCATGCACATGTGGCAAAATGAAAATAGCATGTGTGTATTGAACCCGATGAATATTCAGTTTGTTGATATTGTGGAGGAGAGATAAGGATATGTCTGTTGATAAGCAATACGCATCCGACATTGAAGCGATTCTTTCCCATCGGCACGATAACGGGGCGGACCTCTGGACCACACCCGATAAGCGATTAATGAAGGGGGCGCCGTTTTCGACGTTTGAGAGCGTCATGTACCTTCTCGAATTGGGCATGGATCCCGCGGAGCCGATCATGAAGGCCGCCGCTGATTTGATTTTCAGCACTTGGAAGGAGGACGGACGTTTCAAGGTGTATCCGACGGGTGTCGTTTATCCGTGCCAGACGATTTGTGCCGTCAATACCCTGTGCCACATGGGATACGCTTCCGATGCAAGAATTCAAAAATCATTCCGTCATCTCCTTTCTACCCGGCATACGGACGGCGGATGGCGCTGCAAGAAATTCAGCTACGGACGGGGTCCGGAAACGGAGTGTTCCAACCCCTTACCGACGCTTTCGGCGCTGGATGCGTTCCGCTATAGCGATGATTTTAGAGGGGAACCGACACTCGATCAGGCGGTGGAATTTCTACTCGGGCACTGGACCATCCGGAAGCCCATCGGCCCGTGTCATTACGGAATGGGTACCTTGTTCATGCAGGCGGAATACCCTTTTCGAAACTACAATCTTTTCGTGTATGTTTATGTGTTGTCGTTTTTCGAAAAGTCAAGAACGGACAAACGTTTTCTCGAAGCTTTGCAAGCACTGGAGTTAAAAATGATTGACGGACAAATGGTTGTGGAGCGCGTCGGTACGAAACTCGCCGAACTTTCTTTCTGCAAAAAGGACCGCCCAAGTGAGTTGGCGACCCGCCGCTATCGGGAGATTCTGGAGAACATGGACATGAGGGGTTTTGTGGGATAAAGTGGTTTATTACTATCCATTTTGAAGTAATAGTCATTTACCCGTTTCCTTTTATGCCGTGCGCGGTTATCATGAAAGGGAATGATGGTTACGAACGATATGTCATTGTGATTACCGAAAAACGCTGAAATGAGATGGGGACAGTTCCAACGTCGGGCTGTCGGAAAGGGGTTTGCTATGACGGACGAATATAACACGAATGAGTTAAACGACATGGAGAATGCTGTTGC
>CAYGIB010000032.1:0-13673 GCA_964349735.1 uncultured Oscillospiraceae bacterium
CTATAAACCCTCGGATTCGATGAATTCCGCTAGAGCCAGTCTAAGATCCTCAATGCCCTTTTTGGTTTCGGATGAAACGCAATATACACGAACGGAAGTGTCCAATTCAATTTCTGACAGATACTCGTTAATTTTCTGATGCATAGCTGAGGATGTAAGTTTATCGGCCTTGTTAAAAACGATGAAGAATGGTATTTTGCTGCTTTGCATATACGAAATCATCTGAAGATCCAGTTCGGATGGCTTATGACGTATATCAATGAGATGCAGGACCAGTGAAATCGGTCGCCCGACAGTAAAGTATTGATCGACAAGAGTGCTGTATTTCTGTTGTACGGAGCGTGGCGCCTTCGCGTATCCGTAGCCGGGCAAATCGACAAGATATATTCGGTTGTCCACATTGAAATATAGCACCATTCTTGTCTTTCCGGGCTCTCCGCTCACGCGGGCAAGCTTCCTGTTATCAGCGATTGCGTTGATCAATGATGATTTGCCTACATTGGACTTGCCGGAAAAAACGATTTCAGGAAGGTCAGGGTTCGGCATGGACTCGATGTCTGCAACCGCCCCGACAAAAGCAGTGTTTCTGAATTGTATCGGCATCACGAATCCTCCTTAATTAATTTCTCTAAATTTAACACGAATCTGCTATCGGTGAAAGCGTGACATTGACTTCGGTCACTCATCTTCTCGCATAATTGATCAAAGCATCTATTCATAATCTCGAAGAAAGAGAATTATTCATGCACTTTTCACCATACAAAACGATTCGAATAAGCGATATACTATAAATAAAGTACATGTTAGAATTGGGTTAAAATATTCGGCATCCTTCTGGGGGGGCTTCAATGGCTTTGTCATATCAGTATGCGGACAACACCGAGCGGCTTGATGTCGATTTTCGCGGTTATCTTTTAGAGCCATTCGGTCCGATCGGGATTATTTCCCACACAGCCAACGATGAATTTGCGCGGCAAATCAATGATGTGCTCTACCAGAAACGCCTGAAGCGCAAGACGGAAGGCACAAACCCTTATGTAAACAGTGCCGGTTATCTGCGCTCAGATTATATGATTCAGTCTCAAATCGTCCGCTTCGATACAGGCGAAGGCAAGGTTACCTTGAATCAGACCGTTCGCGGTCACGATATTTTCATTGTCACGGATGTGCTTTCTCATTATGCCAGGTTTCCGGTGTTCGGTGAAGATCACCGAACAAGTCCGGACGACCATTTCCGTGATCTCTTGCGTATCATCATGGCGGTTAGCGGAAAGGCACGAAGGATTAATGTCATTATGCCCTTTCTTTACGAAGGGCGGCAGGATCATCGGCACGCGCGCGAGTCGCTCGACTGTGCGGCCATGCTGCAGCAATTGTATCGGCTCGGTGTCGCCAATTTAATCATTTTCGATCCGCACGACGCAAGAATTGCCAACGCCGTGCCTCTGATGGGTATTGAGATGCCAAAATCAGCCTTCAAGGTTATCAGCTCACTCATCGCCACCAATCCGAGCTTAAAAATCAACAAGGAAACGATGATGGTCATCAGCCCGGATGAAACTGCTATTTCGCGGTCAATTTTTTATTCGTCGCTCATGGGAGTGCCGCTTGGCATCTTCTATCGGCACAAAGATTATTCGATCGTCATTGACGGCAATCATCCGGTCAAAGAGATTCGCCTTCTTTCGGACCCGATTGAGGGACGTGACGTGTTGATTGTTGACGATATGATTAATTCCGGCAAAACGATGATTGACACTGCAACGATTATGAAAAAAGAAGGCGCAAAAGACATCTATTGTATCGCACCTTTCGGGCTTTTTACCGACGGTATCGACCGGGTTCAGAAAGCCGTCGACAAAAAAATTATCAAACAGGTGCTTTGCACCAATCTTATTTACCGCCGTCCTGAACTCTTGGCGGCACCTTGGTACGTGGACGTCAATATGACGCCTTTTGTCGCGCGTCTGATTGATGCCATCAATGTAGACGAATCCTTAAGCAAACTGATCAACCCGAGCTACATGATTTCAGATTTACTCAATCAAGTGCGAATCGGCGAGCTTTTCGACTAATTCTATCTAATGGGGGATTAAAATGAACTCAGTACCAATCGGATCGGACGAGAAGGCATACTCCAGATATAACCAGTACGGCGACAATCCGATGTCACCCATCGGACCCATCGGTCTCATTCCGCTCAAGGGAAGCATCGACTTCTCCGAAAATGTTAACTTTTTCTTAAACAAACGTCGTTCCGAATACCAGGAACAGCAGTTGATTAGTAAGTACCCCGGTTTTTTCAGAAATGATTACACGATTGACGTGGACAACACGCGCTTTTCTTCCGGAGAAGGCAAGGCCGTCATTGAGAACTCCGTTCGGGGTCACGATCTCTTTATTATCAGTGACGTTATGAACTTTTCGTGCACCTATAAGATGTTCGGCATCGAAAATAATATGAGCCCGGACGACCACTATCAGGATTTAAAGCGTGTCATCTTGGCTTGTTCCGGAAAAGCTCGGAGAATCAACGTCATTATGCCTTTTCTCTATGAGAGCCGTCAGCACAAGCGTAATGCCAGAGAATCGCTCGACTGCGCATTCGCTCTGGAAGAAATCCACGGCCTCGGTGTTGAAAACATTATCACCTTCGATGCTCATGATGAGCGTGTCGCCAACGCGATCCCGACATCCGGCTTCGAGAGTCTTTCCACCGCCTATCAGATTATCAAGGCGATGTTCCGGACTCTTCCTGATTTGGATCTTTCCGAGGGCAAGTTTATGATTGTCAGCCCCGACGAGGGCGGTATTATGAGAGCCATGTATATGGCTTCTGTGCTTGGCGTTCCGCTCGGCACGTTCTACAAGCGCCGCGACTATACTCAGGTGATTAACGGTAGAAACCCCATAATCGCGCATGAGTTCTTAGGCGATTCGGTTGAAGGCATGGATATTCTGGTCGTTGACGATATGATTTCTTCGGGCGACTCGATTTTGGACATCGCGCGCGAGATGAAGAGCCGCGGCGCGCGCAACATATACTGTGCGGTTACCTTTGCTCTGTTCACGGATGGAATCGAACAATTTTCGAAGGCGTACGAAGAAGGCCTTTTTTCGAAAGTTTTTGCAACAAATTTAATCTATAGGAGGCCGGAACTTCTTGCCTCACCGTGGTTTGTTGATGTAAACTTAACAAAGTTCGTCGCGCTTCTAATTGATGCAATCAATCATGATGCGTCGCTTTCGAATTTGATCAACCCGACCGACAAGATTCGCACTCTATTGGAAAAGCGTAACCAACCCCAACTATAAAATCTTAGGAGGATTATTGAATGGATATCCTGAAGGAAGTGTTTCAAGGTGTTCTCTACTTTGGCATAGGGGACAACTGGAAGGCTCTGATTATGTATGTAATCGGAGGTGTCCTGATTTATCTGGCAGTTAAGAAGAATTACGAGCCCGCTTTATTACTTCCAATCGGTTTCGGAGCGATTCTGGTCAATTTGCCGTTCAATATTGTCGGCGCTGTCACAGAGTTTGTTGGTGGAGAAATGGTCGCAAACGGAGAAACCGGCTTTCTCGAGGTTCTTCGTAACGCGGGAATCGCGACCGAGTTGTTTCCCATTCTCATATTTATCGCTATTGGAGCCATGATTGATTTCACGCCGCTTTTTAAGAATCCGTTCATGATTTTCTTCGGAGCTGCGGCTCAGCTTGGTATTTTCATTACCTTTATTATCACTCTTATTATTCTTCCGCGTCTCGGCATAGACGGGGCAGAAGCACTGAAACTTTCCGCTGCGGTCGGCATCATCGGAGCCGCAGACGGTCCGACAACGATTTATGTCGGAAACCATTTCAATCTCTACGATTATATGGGACCGATATCCGTCGCCGCATATTCCTATATGTCCCTGGTGCCGATTATTCAGCCACCGGTCATTCGTGCTTTGACCACTAAGAAAGAGCGATTGATCCGAATGGATTATCATGAAGAGAGTGTTCCGAAGCTCGTCAAAATTCTCTTCCCGATCATCGTTACCGTCATCGCCGGTGTATTGGTTCCGATGAGCGCACCGCTGGTCGGCTCTCTGATGTTCGGTAACCTGATTCGCGAATGCGGCGTTCTCGAGCGCCTTTCCCAATCCGCACAGAACGAGCTGGCTAATCTGGTTACTCTCCTTCTGGGTATAACCATCGGATCTACGATGCTGGCCGACAAGTTTATCGACCCGGTCACGGGACTCATTCTATTGTTGGGTCTTTTCGCCTTTATTTTCGATACCGCCGGCGGGGTGCTTTTCGCGAAGTTCCTGAACCTGTTCCTTAAAAAGAAAGTCAACCCGATGATTGGAGCAGCAGGAATTTCCGCATTCCCGATGTCCGCGCGCGTCGTTCAGAAGATGGCCACGCAAGAGGATCCGACCAACTTTATCCTGATGCAGGCAATAAGTGCCAATGTATCCGGTCAGCTCGGGTCCATCGTTGCGGGCGGACTGGTGATTGCACTCGTCACTATTCTTCTTTAGTATAGGAGGTAATAATATGAATAAATTTATAAACATGTTATTTGTCTTATCATCAGCCGCTGTCGAGCCGGAATACACCCTGAATGAAAAGGGTCTTATTGTAGTGGGCTTCGGTTTGGTTGGCGTTTTTCTCATCCTTCTTCTCTTCTTCGCAACGATCATCGTGATTCAGAAGATTGTCGGTGCTTTCAGCAAGACCGAGGCTAAAAATGAAAAGCTAGCGGAATAAAGTTTTCGAGCCCGCGACTCAAAAGTGTTTGCTTTGCGGCAAACACTTTTTTGTTTTGGTATAATACAGAAAGTACAGATTCAAGATTGGAGGCAAGGCATTGGCAACCGCAAAAAGGACGACACACAAATCCGGCACGACCGGACGATCCCCGGCTTCAGCAAAGCGTACCGCTGTTCGAAATCCGTCAAAACCAGCCGGATCCTTTATCATCCGTATGTACAGAAATCCAATCGGCAAAGTCTTCCTTATTATTGCCTCCGTCCTCATTGTTGTCGGTCTTGATTTTCTTATTACTCTGAATCACTTCGATCTCTTCTTCATTGTCCTCGGAATCGAATGGATTATCGCAACCCTTTTGGGTTGGATTTATTATGTTTTCCGTGACAGACTTAAGAACGGGAGTTGAGGTAGAGTATGCCGTTAGATGGGGTAACTGCCCACCTTTTGTCGTTGGAGCTCAATGCAGCGCTGACCGGTTCTCGAATCGAAAAAATCTATCAGCCTGACCGATATGAGATTTGCCTGCATGTAAGAGCGGGATTTGGTCACACAAGACTTCTTCTTTCTTGTAATCCATCATTTCCTCGAATCCACCGGACGGACAGCATACGCGATAATCCAAAAACACCGCCTTCCTTCTGCATGCTTCTTCGGAAACACCTGTCCGGCGGCAAAATCATTCAGGTTGTCTCTCCTCCCTTCGAGCGAATCATCGAATTGCACATCACCTCCTTAAATGAGCTTCAGGACGTTATGGCTTATCGCTTGATTATTGAGATGATGGGACGCTACAGTAACATTATCCTGCTCAATGCAGACTCAGTCATCATGGACAGCATACTGCATGTTGACTTCCGTACAAGCCGCGTCCGGGAGGTCATGCCCGCTCGTACGTATCAGTCCCCTCCGAATCAAGGGAAAATGCTCCCTTCGGATGCTCTGACCTTAATCGAAAAGGGACATCTGCCCATCCTGGAAGAATCTCTCGGACGTCCGATTGAAAAGGCCTTTCTTGAGTCACTTCAAGGTTTCAGTCCTCAGTTGGCGCATGAGATATGTCATATGGCATCGGTCGACCCGAGAAAAGGCTGCCGGCAGTTGGAGCCTTCTGAAATCACGTGTTTACTGGAAGCCGCAGGCACGCTTCTTTCTGTTATTCAAAATGGGGTATCTTCCCCTACCCTCTATCAGGCTTCTCAGGACTCCGCGCCGATTGATTTTCACGCACTGCGACTCCTTGATGCAGGCATTCCGACATCGGTTGCCTCCATTTCCGATGCGATTAACCGCTTACACGAAAAAGCGTTCCGCGATCACTCTTTCGATCAAATCCACAAACCTCTTGTTACGTTCGTCCAGAACGCTCTTGCTCACGCAATCCGCAAAAAACAGACGCACGAATCGGATATCCTTGAGTCAAAAGACTGTCTCTTGTGGAAGAAATACGCCGATCTCATCCTCTTCTATCAGAGGGAAATTCGTCCGGAATCTTCTGAGCTCGTCGCAGAAGATTATGAGGACGCAGAAATTATTTATCGCATTCCGCTGAATCCTTCACTGAACACTTCCGGCAACGTTCAAGCTTATTACCGAAAATATCGGAAAGCAAAGGCCAAAATTGATGCCGCTACGAAATTCATTCAAGAGGACGAGAGTGCCATCGAGTATCTGATGAGTCTCCATCAAGCCGCTGTCAGCGCGACCGACGTCGAGGATATTGCTGCGCTGCGCCAGGAAATCTCCGATTTAGTGATAAATGACCGCAATTCCGATAAAAAGGAGTCCGGTAACGGTCGGACTGACCCTCCCGGAAAGTCCAAAACCGGCAAACAACGCTCCCGTGCACTGCGATCGGCAGCTTCCCGCGCCGCCGATAAAAGCAGGCGAGATAAGTCAAACGGAATCAAGAAAGCTGAGAGCTCAACCGCAGATGCTTTTCGAAAATACCTGAATTCGGACGGAACCATTATCTTTTGCGGAAGAAATAATATTCAGAATGAAGTTCTTACATTCAGAGTCGCTGCATCGGAAGACCTTTGGTTTCACGCCAAGAATCGCCCCGGACCGCATGTGATCCTCCGTTTCTTCGGCAAAACCCCGGACACCCGGTCCGTTCTTGCCGCAGCATCCGTTGCCGCCTACTACTCTTCCGCAGCAACCGATTTGCGTAAATACGTATCTGCTCCGGATCCATCCGATAAATCCTTTTCCGTCGAGGTCGATTACTGCGAGGTCAAGCGCGTCAAAAAAATTCCGGGCTCAAAGCCCGGTATGGTGACGTATGATCAATATCGAACACTTCTGGTTCAGCCTGCGCTACCCGGGAACCCTGCGTAAATCTTGTCTTTGAACTCCGACTCATCCAATGACAAGATACAACCGCAGTACTTCTGACGATACAGTCCATCTTCCTTGGCCATCTGCTGTCCTTTATAGTATCCCTCCCGAAAATCCCTGTAAATAAAGGGAATTCCGACGCGCTTGGATGCGCGGCAGGCCGCTTCCGAAACTGCCTCATGATTTTGATAAATACTCACCAGAAGTGTAGTCGAAAATGACGAATATCCACGTGCCTTGGCTTCCTCGGCTGCCTTTTGCATACGTATGTCATAGCACATGTGGCAGCGAGATTCATATCGGTCGATCCATTCATTATTCTGCCATTTATTTTCCAGGAACTCCTCGTCTGAAATCACCTCGATTCCTTTCATTGCACCGAGCTTCTTAACATTCTCAAGTCTTCGCTGCCATTCGATTCGAGGGTGAATGTTCGGGTTATAATAAAACAGCGCGATATCGTAGCCTTCTTCCGGAAGCACAGAAAGAGGCCATTCGGCACAAGGGCCGCAGCATACGTGTAGGAATAATCGATTCTCGTCACTATTCATATCGGTGCCCCTAACTTGCTACGATCAGATAAGCTCTATTTGCTCAGGATAATCCTTTGAATCGTCGTCCGGACTGTCGCTGTTCCTGCCCGTGGCTCTCTTATCGTAATTCTCCGGGCACGGTAACCCGATATGTTGCCATGCGGGCACGGTAAGAACTCTTCCCCGGGGTGTCTTTGTAATAAAACCAATCTGCATAAGAAACGGCTCATACACATCTTCAATCGTCACCGGATCCTCTCCGGTACAGGCGGCAAGCGTATCGAGTCCCACGGGGCCTCCTGAAAACATCTCCGCCATGTTGCGAAGGATTCGTCGACCCGTCGCATCAAGCCCTATGTCGTCAATCTCGAGGGCATCCAGACCGTAATCGGCAATCTTGGAATCGATCACTCCGCTCCCTTTGATTTGCGCAAAATCACGCATTCTCTTCAGGAGGCGTATTGCAATCCTCGGCGTTCCTCTGGATCTCGTTGCGAGGGTTCGGAGGCCCTTCTCATCGATTTCAATATTAAGAATAACGGCGTCGCGCCGGAGAATACGAATCAAGTCCTCGGGGTCATACAAATCCAACCGGTGGATCATTCCGAATCGGTCTCGAAGCGGAGCAGAAAGCAAGCCTGCGCGCGTCGTCGCACCGATTAATGTGAAGTGAGGCAAATCGAGGCGAATCGAACGTGCCGAAGGACCTTTGCCGATCATAATGTCGAGGCAATAGTCCTCCATCGCCGGATATAAGATCTCCTCAACGCTTCGGTTAAGCCGGTGAATCTCATCAATAAACAAGACCTCACGGGCGTTGAGGTTCGTTAGAATTGCTGCGAGCTCACCTGGCTTCTCAATAGCCGGGCCGGTCGTAATGCGAAGATTTACGCCCATCTCCGCCGCAATAATACCGGCCAAAGTAGTTTTCCCGAGTCCGGGCGGCCCATACAGCAGCACATGGTCCAGCGATTCTTCTCTTCTGGCTGCCGCTTCGATAAAGACCTTAAGATTCTCCTTGACCTTGGTCTGACCGGAATAATCCTCCCAGCAGATCGGACGAAGACTGTTCTCGTCGCGGTCTTCTGTAAGGCGCTCTCTGCCGATAATTCTGTCGTCCTGGTCAAATTCACTGTAATCCATCCCGTATTCTCCCGTTATCCCAGAAATCGTTCAAACGTAATTGCATTATTTTAAAATCATCGCGGCTCATCAACACGCTGGAGTCATTATTCTACAATAGTCGCAAAGCCTTGCGTATCAACTCTTCTGTCTTGATTTCACCGTTATATGCCTCCTTTGCCGCCTTCATCGCCTGTGGCCCGGAGTAACCGAGAACCACCAGAGCGCTTACCGCCTCGCAAATGACCGTTATACCGCCGGCTGCTTCCGTAGCGTCTGATCCGGCAAAGCATTCTTCCATACCGTCCATATCGTGTGCAAAACCCTTAAGCTTATCCTTAAGCTCAAGGATAATTCGCTCCGCAACTTTCTTACCGACGCCTTTGATCTGGATGAGGCGATTCGTGTCCCCGGTGATTACTGCCAATGCGAACTCACTTGGCGGTATGCTTCCCGAAAGGGATGCCGCGACCTTCGGGCCGATACCGGTTACTTGAAGAAGAAGAATAAACAAATCGTGCTCGACAGGGCTCGGAAATCCGTACAATGCATTGGTGTCCTCACGGACGTAGTGATATGTGTACACACAAACCTGCTCATTGAGTTTACCGATTCGTTCCTGAACCGACGGCGGACAAAAAATCTTGTAGCCGATCCCGGAATTCTCAATAACGATGGAATCCTCTTTCCTTTGCACAAAGTTTCCCTTAATGAATGCAAACATTTCCGGTCTCCTCTCGAACGGATCGTTTAATGAATACCGTTCTTGGATGATGTCGGTCCTAACTGATATCCTCCGACTGCCTTATTTCCGTGAAGTAATCCCGTGTGCGCCTGACAGATTGCAATAGCCAAGGCATCCGACGCATCATCCTTTGCGGGAATTTTATCCAGACAGAGAATCGTCTTAACCATCTGTGAAACTTGATTCTTATCCGCACGACCGTACCCCGTAACCGCCAGTTTTACCTGCATCGGCGTGTATTCGTACACCGGAACACCGGCCTTGGCGGCGGCCAGTATCGCAACGCCTCTTGCCTGGGCGGCACCGATTGCCGTCGTCGTATTTCTCGAAAAAAAGAGCTCCTCAATCGCCATGACATCCGGAGAATACCTGTGAATCAGAGCCTCCAGCTCTTGATAAATCGTCAACAGACGAAGCTCAAAAGGAACTCTCGCCTGCGTCGATATAACACCGAAATCCAGCATTCTGGAACGGTTCGACTCGTATTCAATCATTCCGTATCCGGTAATCGCATATCCCGGATCAATGCCGAGTATAATCATTGGTAGCCCTTCCATGTCAAACATTCGTTCTTTTTATTATAGCAATCCGTCTAACCTCATGCAAGCAGAGTTCACCCCGAGAATATCGATAACCTCTGCGGGCTTTTCCGGAGCGCCGGGAGAGATAATATAAGCACTCCTCACCAATTCAGAGACCTCGCGCATGGTCGTCGTTTCTACCGCCGTATGCTCTCCGGTATAGAGGGTGCAAAGACAGTCACCCGGCCGGACATAATCGCCGATTTTCTTATGAACCGTGATACCCGCTCCGTAATCGATCCGGTCTGTCTTCCGCTTTCTTCCCGCACCGAGTCGAACCGATGCTATTCCGATATTGGACGCGAGAACCTCATGTACATAGCCCTCGGATGCAGAGTAAATCTCCGACCGTTTGACCGGCTGATCCCTGTAAACGAGCGATTCGCCGGAATCTATCGCTCCTCCCTGCGATTTAATAAACGATAGAAATGCGTCTCGAGCCTTACCGGAACGCAGATTTTCTTCACACAGCTCGTATGCTCTCGAAAAATCGGAGGCTTCTTTCAAACCGGACATCCGAAGCATTAATGCAGCCAGAGTCAGGCAAACGGTTTTCAAGTCCTTGGATGTTTGTCCGTTATAAAAATCCTCAACTTCCCGCATTTCCAATATGTTTCCGACCGCATGTCCGAGCGGTTGGCGCATTGAGGATATGACACAGGATACCGGACGCCCGGCAATTCTTCCGATATCGATCATCGCAGTCGATAATGCCCTGGCACTAGCGACATCCTTCATGAAGGCTCCGTCCCCGCAAGTCACATCCAGGACGATTGAATTCGCTCCGCCTGCAATTTTCTTGCTCATGATGCTCGATGCAATCAAGGCAATCGAATCGACCGTACCGGTCACATCGCGAAGCGAATAGAGCTCCTTATCCGCAGGCGCCAATTCAGTCGTCTGTGCGGAGAGAACCACGCCGCAACGGCGGACATATTCCGGAAAATCAGCCATGGGAATTTCCGTCCGGAATCCACGGACGGATTCGAGTTTATCAATCGTTCCTCCGGTAAAGCCGAGGCCCCTGCCGGAAAGCTTGACGACCGGAACACCGAAGGAAGCGACCAGGGGAAGAATAATCGGAGTACACTTGTCTCCGACTCCGCCGGTGCTGTGCTTGTCTACGATATGATCGCTGATGTTTGTAAGATCACAGATTTCACCGGATTTCGCCATGAGTAGCGCCAACTCCGTCATCTCGATTGAGTCCATGCCGTTTAAGACAATTGCCATCAATAGCGCAGAAATCTGATAATCCGGAATTGAATGATCCGTAATTCCATGAACAAAGAACTTGATTTGTTCCTTCTCCAAGCTTTTACCGTATCGTTTATCAAGAATAATGTCCCTCATGTCCATGTGAACGCTACCTCGTAAATTTACTGGTTTTATTGTACACCAACATCTCCGTTTCATGCAGAATATGCCCCGATATATGGAGTCAAGGGTAAAAAGATAGAATGAATACAAAAGTTGGTATACAATCTTTAAAGGGAAAATATTTATCAAGGAGAATGCTATGACCGGTAAAGAAAATAGCCCGTGCCTTCGAGTCGCGCTGGTCGGCTGCGGTCGCGTCGGACTCAAACATTTGAAGGCGATTTTGAAAGCCAAGGACTCCATAAGTTTATGCGCACTTGTAGATTCCGACAAACGGGCACCGAATGCGCTTCTCGAAAAATTAATTACCGCAGACCGCAAAGTGACACCTCTGCTGTCCGATGCAAAGATTTATCCGTCCATAGACGCGCTCCTTCTTTCCGATACTCCGGATATCATTTCTATTACACTTCCATCCGGACTGCATTTTGATGCAGCACGCAAATCGCTTCTTGCCGGATGCCATGTTCTTCTGGAGAAACCAATGTCCTTAAGAACATCCGAAGCCAGGGAGCTCTACGAGTTATCGGAATCGACCGGTAAGCACATTGCCATGGGCCATATATTTCGATATATGCCAATCATGGAGCAATTACATAATGAATTTTCGGAAGGGAAATGGGGTAAAATCAGCCATGGCTCGGTAATCGTTCGGTGGGGTCATGACCAGAGCTATTATGATCAGGCGGCCTGGAGAGGTACATGGAAGCTCGACGGCGGAGCGCTGATGAATCAGAGCATTCACGCACTGGATCTGATGTGTTACCTCATGAACACCGTGCCGGTTTCGGTAATGGCGCAGCTCGGTAAACGTTTTCGCAACATGGAAGCGGAGGATATCGGGATGGCGACACTCCGGATGGCAAACGGCGCCCTGTGTCTCTTGGAGGGAACGACTGCTACCCATCCCGATGACCACGAGGCCTCCTTCTATATCAACGCAGAATTCGGATCGATTCGTGTGGGCCTGCGTAAAGGCATACCGTTTTTCGACATCAGAAACAACCACGGGAAAAAAATCAGTTTGAAGTATTATCAGCGTGAGCTGAAAAGGAAAGGCTTAAAGGGTCTGCTCGATTCCGGAAACCCCCATTACCTGATCTATAAAGATCTGTGCAATTCAATTCTTACCGGCTCAAGCCCGATTGCGGACGCATATTCCGGCCACAAGTCGGTCGAGTCCATGCTTGCGATTTATCAATCCGCAAAGGAACACAGGCAAATTGATTTACCCAATGGAGATGATTTTACATTGGAGCAAATGCACGGGTATTTCGTCTGATAAAGCTTACGGATCAAGGTCTTTAAAGACCGAGTTCATTATTTCAACTGCAAACTCATCCATTACACGATAGCAGATTTCTTTTCCGTTACGCTCGCCTTTAATAATCCCTACGTCTCTCATTTTCGAAAGGTGCTGAGATAAGCCGCTTTGAGTCAATCCCATCTTTTCTTGGATATCTCCCACATTGCATTTGGATAAATACAGCCCGCGGAGTATGAATAACCGGTCGGGATGGGCCAATATCTTTAGAATCACCGTTCTTCTTATAAACTCCGCTTTGTTCATATTGCCTCCTGAAAATCATTGACATATTCATTCATCATGATATAATGAATTCAGAACATTAAAACATTAAGATATGTGCATATTATATCATTGATTGACAGAATCGAATACTATGGTTTGAACTTGAAGGTAGATAATGATTTGCAGATATTGATTAAGAGGTCTGGAAAGGGGTTAAGAAAGATGGGAAATTCAACGATGGAACTGAATGAGAGCAATTTTGACAAAACGATCGAGTCCGGATTAACACTTGTTGATATGTATGCGAACTGGTGCATGCCATGCAGGATGCTGGCACCGACGATTTCTACGCTTGCAACGGAATATGAAGGTAAGGTAAAGGTTGGAAAGCTGAACATCGACGAAGCGCCTTCAATCGCCTCTAAGTATGGAGTTATGAGTATTCCGACTGTGATTCTGTTCAAGGATGGTAAACAAATCGCCCAAAAGGTTGGGATGGGTGACAAGTCTTCATACGACCAGATGATTCAAGCGGCTAAATAAGTGTAATCAGAAAAACGCCCCGATTTCCGTTCAGGGAATCAGGGTGTTTTTTTATGTGTTTATTTACTGTCTACGTTAAATATACGAATTTTTAAGTTTTCAGATGGTCTTCAGTGCCTGATCCAAATCCTTAATTA
>CAYGIB010000033.1:0-13533 GCA_964349735.1 uncultured Oscillospiraceae bacterium
CGGCCGCCAATCCAAAGGGAGATTCCGGTGCGGACGCGATCGCGAAGGATCGCTTTGAGAAATGGCTTAAGATCTTTAATTACGGAACGACCCACTTCTATTGGGGGCGTTTTGAGCCGCAGCGCGGCGAACCGATGACCGATGTTTTGATGCGCGGGGCTCGTCTTCTGCGCGACAGAGATATTCCGGTTAAAGGACACCCCCTGTGCTGGCATACGCTGGCTCCCGACTGGCTTCTTGATCTGTCCGAGGACGAAATTCTTCGGGAGCTTCTGGCCCGCATTGAACGCGACGTGACCGCTTTTCGCGGTACAATCGATATTTGGGATGTGATCAACGAGGTCGTCATTATGCCGGTTTTCGATAAATACGACAACGGGATTACCCGGCTCTGTCAGACCATCGGCCGGTTCGGCATCGTCGATCAAGTGTTCCGAAAAGCGCGCGAGTGTAATCCCGACGCGACCTTGCTCATTAATGATTTCAATACCTCCCAGGCTTATGAAATACTGATCGAGGGCCTCCTGGATCAAGGGGTTCCGATCGACGTGATCGGCATCCAGTCTCACCAGCACCAGGGTTATTGGGGGCGCGAAAAACTCGAAGAGGTGCTCGAGCGATTCGAACGCTTCGGTCTGCCGATCCACTTCACCGAAAACACCTTTGTTTCAGGAGCGTTGATGCCGCCGGAGATCGATGATCTGAACGACTTCGTCGTCGACAGCTGGCCTTCAACGCCCGAATTCGAACTGCGTCAGGCTGAAAACATTCGCGAGATGTACTCCATACTGTTCGCGCATCCGCTCGTCAAGGGGATCACTCAGTGGGATTTTACGGACGGCGCATGGCTCGGCGCACCTTCGGGCATGATCCGGGCGGACGGAACGATCAAGCCGGCGTACGAGATGCTTGACCGATTGGTGAATCACAAGTGGCATTCCACCCTTTCAGCCCGTACCAATGATGAAGGAGAGGTCGAGATAAACGGATATCGCGGGGAATACCGGGTTACTTGCGGCAGCATGTCCGGCAACATAATATTAAGCGACGGCGATTCTTTTCGGGTTCTGACGGCGGTCGTCGCCAGTTGACATAAAGGAGATCGGTAAATGAATATTTTCAGCTACAGCAGCCCTTTCGGACGATTTATGAATCGCCTCGTTGATGTGGTTGTTTTAAGCCTCCTAACCCTTCTTTGCAGTCTGCCGCTCATAACCATCGGCGCGGCATTTTCGGCGCTCTATTATGTCCTGCTCAAGATGGTTCGCGACACCGATTCCGGTATTGTTAGAAGCTACTTCAAGGGCTTCAAGGATAATTTTTTCAAGGCCACCGTGCTCTGGGTCATTATGGCAGTGGTAATCGCGGTGATTTATATGGACTTCTACCTTTTATCCAATGTTGCGATGGATTACTCGGATGTCGTGCGAATCGTGCTTCTGATCATGAGCGCACTGCTTCTGATGATTGGAAACTATATATTCCCGATGCAGGCGCAATTTGAAAATACCGTTTTCGGCACGCTCAAGTATTCCTTCATCGTTTGCATGATGAATCTGCCGCGCAGCTTCCTTCTTCTTCTGATCCTGCTCTGCCCGATTGTCATACTGCTGTTTTTTCCTGAAACGGTTTCCTTTTTGCCTTTTCTTTGCATCGCTGCGATCCCCTACCTCCAGACACAAATTCTGGTTCCGATTTTCGATAAATATATGCCCAAAGAAGTTCCTTCTTCACCGTCCTGCTCTTTTTCAAAATTCAAAGTCGATGAGCCACGTAATACATCGCCGACTGCCGGAGAAACGGGCGAGACGCATTCCGGAGACACAAAATGAATCAACAGAAGAAGTCATCATGGGTTCAGAGGCTTTCATTAAAAGCAGGCGACTGGGTGAAGCGCAGCATTCTATTCGTGACCCGTTATCTGGACAACTTGAAGCTTCGCAATAAGATGATCCTCATGGTCTGCATTTGCGTTCTTCTTCCGATCGCGGCTACCAATACCATATTTTTCTCCATGATGTACTCTGCCGAAAAGGAACGGCAGCAAAATGAGATCAACAATACACTGAAGTCGGTCGAAGGCACCTTAGATAACATGATCGAATATATGACCGGTGCGGCGGCAAACTTGTACACCACCAAAGATTTGTATGCATTTTTGGACAAACAGTATGACAGCGACTATGAGTACCTGATTGCTTATAAATCTAATTCGGCCCTTTTTCACAAGGTCACTTTCGGCAATAACACCTATATCTCCAGTGTGCAGATTTATTGCGATAATGACTCCCTGGTAAACGGCGGCGGAATAAACCGTCTTGATGCGGCCCGGGAATCGGAGTGGTACACCCGATTCGTTCTATCCGGCCGCCAAATGGCGTTTTATCCGAGTATGGAGTCGAAATCGGAAGTGGACAAGCGTGAGTTATCGCTTCTGTGCCAGATGAATTATAACTTCAATACAAATAGAGAGCGAATAATCAAACTGAACATGAACTATTACTACTTTGCACAGGTGCTCAACCAGCAGTATTACAATGCTGATATTTATATCTGCGACAATGAACGCGTGCTCTTTTCAACCGTTGATCCCAACAAGGGAACCAAGGTGTTCATTGCGTTGGAGGACATGGATTTTTCGGACGCACGCTATTCAATGACATATGACGTATTCGGTGAAACATGGGATATTTACCTTTATCCGCACAGTTATATGAGAATCAACGCGCTTCATGTACTGATGCGTCACGTGGAACTTTTCATCATACTCGTCTTGATCAACATGCTCCTTCCCGCTGTGGCGATCTATTTTATTAATCGTTCGATCACCCGCCGAATTGTCTTCTTGGGCAATCATCTTCAGATGGTCAAGGATGAGAAATATGTACAGATGGATATCTCTTCGTCAAAAGATGAAATCGGCGATTTGGTCGAGAATTATAACCTCATGGTTGCACAGATTGATAATATGACCGGGGTCGTATTCAAAGAAAAAATTATGCGTCAGGAGTATGAGCTGGCAAAACAAAGAGCCGAACTTCAGGCATTGCACAGTCAGATCAATCCGCATTTTATCTTTAACGCGCTGGAGAGCATTCGAATGAGAAGCCTTCTTAAGCACGAGACGGAAACGGCGAAAGTTATTGAACTTTTGGCTGTACTGATGCGCAAATCCACGGACTGGTGGGACGACTGTGTCACGCTGGCCGACGAGGTCAGTTTTGCCGATTCTTATCTGAAACTTCAGCAGTACCGCTTCGGCAGTCGATTAAGCTACAAAATCAATATAAACGAAGATTGTCTGGACCTTATGCTGCCGAAGCTGACGCTCGTTACCTTTGTTGAGAACGCTTGCGTTCACGGCGTCGAAAGCGTTAGTCACGACTGTATGGTCTTGATTTCGGCGGAGAAGGAAGATGGCTTTGGGGTCATTTGTATTGAGGATACGGGCGCCGGCATGAAACCGTCCGCCCAGGAAGAAATCCTCAAAGAAATGCGCGAAGGAAACATGGAAAGTCTCAGGTCCCGGCGATCGGTAGGGATACTAAATGCGTGTTTGCGGCTTCGCAAATACTTCGGAGATGAAATTATTTTCGAGATTGACAGTGAGCCGAACGCGGGTACCTGCATCACAATAAGGATTCCGCTTGATAAAATCGACCGAACGGAAGGAGGCTCTGACGATGCTTAATATTCTGATTGTAGATGATGAACCCTTTATTCGTAAGGGGCTTGCCGTACTCATCGACTGGGAAGCGGAAGGTTTCCGTATAGCCGGAGAAGCCGCAAACGGACAGGAAGCGATTGCTTTGCTTAAGAAGGGGCATTACGACCTTATCATCGCGGATATAAGAATGCCCGTCATGGGGGGAATCGAACTGATTAAGCAGACGCGAGAACTGGGACTGAGTGACGCGCGATTCGTAATACTAAGCGGCCATTATGAATTTGAATACGCCAAGGAAGCAATACGTTACAACTGTGCGGACTATATCCTCAAGCCCATAAAACAGGAGGAATTGATTGCTCTTCTTCACACCGTGTCCGCCGAATGCAAGAAATGCCGTGAAGCGGAAAAACAGGAGAAATTGCGCGACCGGGCGATGCTGGAACGGCATCTTTCATCGGTCCTTCTCGGCAAATTCGATGCAATCAATCTCGACTATGTTCGCTCACAACTTGAATCCACTGGTCATCTCAGGTATATAAACATCCAACTGGACATGAGAGATGAGCGCGTACTAAAAACGGATGAGCGGGTGAAGCGAAGCATGCAGAGAAGATTGTACGATCACCTGCGCCGCATGATGGGAAGTAACAGTCGCTACATAATTTTTGATGTAAATAAGTTTGAGGATTGTTTTGATGTCGGTTTTGTTTTTTCGCAACATCTGGCAGATGAGCAGTCCATGACTGAAAGGCAGTACCTTGAATGGTTTGCCGAAAATGCGTCCGGCGTCGAATTCGGCATAACTGTGCAGGCGGGATGTCAGGTGACTTCGATCGAGAAGTTGTCCGACTCTTTTCGATCGGCTACCATTGCAAAACTGATGAATAACTACTCCGACGGGGGATTGTCTCTTTTCGGAGACCATGATCGGAGCGAGAGGCAGTGCGTTGATATCGGCTACGGAGAGCAAAAACGAAGCATGGATGAGTTGATTTCATCCATCGAGCGAGGAGACAGACAGGAAATTGAGCGGAACGTAGGCGAGTTATATCGGCTGATCAGCGACTCGAACATGGATTACAAGTCCATCGAACTGAATATGAATTACATCATGTTCAGTCTTCTGCACCTTGCCGCAGCCAGAGACCCGAATATCAATCAGGAGGAGATTGTCAGCTATCTGATTGAGAACACCTTTGACCGAGGTGTGTCCAGAGGCAGTCAGAGCCATTTTCTCAACTTCTGTCTTCAGTATACCGAATACATAGAGCAACTGAACACTCCGGCGTCAAGCACCGTGATTACAAAGGTCGAGCAGGAAGTCCGGGAATGCTATATGCAGAACATCAGTTTAAAATCTTTGAGCGAAAAGTATTTTATCAACAGCGCTTATCTCGGACAGCTTTTCAAGAAGCATTACGGTACACCCTTCAAGGATTACCTCAATACACAGAGAATCAGCGCAGCCGCGGATATGCTTTTGGAAACCGGCAAGCGCGTGTATGAAATTTCCGAAGCAGTGGGATATCAGAGTCTGGACTATTTCATATCAAAATTTGTCGCGGCGAAGGGACATACTCCCACACAATACAGGAAGAGATACGCAAGACGGTCAGCGGGAAACGATTCGCCCATACGCCTTCCTCCGCAATAGCCGCAGAGTCAAAGTTTGTGGGGGTATTTTCATACTTTGCAAGGTTGTTGTTTCTGCCCCGAAATTTAGAATATACCTAATAGCTCAATTGAAAATGGAATTGGGCATTACACTTTCACCGTTTCGTTCGGATGGCAATGGATTCATTTTTTGGATTGTTTGATTTCAGACGAAAAGGGAGGAAAAATGAGAAGGGGGATTATAAAAAGATGAAGAAAACAATCACCCGACTGCTGGCGATCATGCTGGCTGTCACCCTGTTGTCCGGTCTGATGGCCGGATGCGACAATCTCGGCAAGGACAAGGTAAAGACATTTGATATGTTTATTGCCATGCCCGGAACCGAGTTGAACGAAAACAACGTAGCCCAGCAAAAAATCGCCGACATTACCGGTGTCAAGGTCAAAGAGACCTGGCTGACCGGCCAGACCGCTGAAGAAGCGATTGGCGTTATGGTCGCCGCAAAGGATTATCCGGATTTCATTGAGGCTTCCGACGGATATCAGATTATGGTTGACGCCGGTGCGCTGATTGCCATCGACAAGTATTGGGACAAATATCCGAACATCAAGAATTACCTTTCCGAGGAAGAATGGAATATGTGCCGTAAAGCAGACGGTCATATCTACGCGATTCCTCAATTCGGTATTGTCAACGATAAAGATGTCAGCCCGATCCACAATGATGAGGCCTGGTGGATTCAGACCCGCGTCCTGAAGTGGGCCGGTTATCCCCAAGTCGAGACCATGGACGAATTCTTCAAATTGCTTGAAGATTACGTTGCGGCGAATCCCACTCATGTGGACGGAACGACGATTATCCCTTATACCATCCTCACCGAGGACTGGAGATATTTCTGCTTAGAGAATCCGCCGCTCTTCCTTGCAGGTTCTCCCAACGATGGTTCCGTCATCGTTGATCCCGAGACCCGTAAGGTTATCGACTACAATACCACTCCGATCGCGAAGCAGTATTTCATGAAGCTGAACGAAGAGTACAAGAAAGGTATCGTAGATCCGGAGAGCTTTACTCAGTCCTATGACGAGTACATCGCTAAGATTTCCACCGGCCGTGTTCTCGGTTTTGTTGACCAGTTCTGGAACTGGGGATACACTGCCGGCGACGCACTCAAGGCCGCCGGTCTGAATGACTGCACCTATGTGCCTTTGGGCATCGTTGCCGAGACGGGCATTCAGGAGCGCTATCACAATGAGCCGGTTCTGGACGTTTCCGGTGGGCTTTCCATCACAACCAGCTGCAAAGACATCGACGGTGCGATGAAGTTCATCAGCGACCTGCTGACGCAGGAAGTCCTGACCCTCCGTTTCTGGGGTGTCAAAGATGTAGATTACGTCGTAGGCAGTGACGGTCTCTTCTCAAGAACCGAAGATATGCGTACCAAGGCTGTTGACGCCAACTACAAGGCAGACAATCTGTGCCCTTATGCCTTCTTCCCGCAGTACCAGGGTATGAACCTCGACGGTAAGAACGCATGGCGTCCGGACAATCAGCCCTCCGAATTCTTCGAGGACTTGTTGCCGGAGGTTAAGGAGTGCCTTGACGCTTATGGCGCCAAGACGTATGTTGAGATGCTGAATCCCAGCGTACCGAATGAGCCCTGGTTCCCGATGTGGTCTTTCTCCAACGATCTTACGACCGAAACTCCCGGTGGTCTTGCCTGGAACAAGATGACCGAAGTGAAGCATGAGTATCTGCCGCTCGTTGTCATTGCTGACGACTTTGAGGCACAATGGACAGAGTATCTGAGAGTATATTATGAGCGTTGCGACATTGATGCATTCCTTGCCGCAATGCAGGCTGAGGTAGACAGAAGAATCTCTGTTGCCGAAGGTAACTAGACTCAGGAATTCTGTAGACATCCAATAGATTAGTGCCATTACAGAAATGAATTTGATCGAGAGGGTGGCCGGGTTTTCGGACAACGGCCACCCTCTCATCATGAAAGGAAGTGAGGCGGCTGTGACAGATAAACGAAAAGAAAATCGTGCAATAGAAGAAATCGAATCAGCAGAGGAAATTGCCGCAAAGAAGCAAAAGGCAGCAGCATTGAAGAGACGCGAGATTGCAGCATATGCTTCCACTCCATCCATGACCGCTTCCTCGAAAAAAACCTCGGAACAGAACATTCCCACGTCCAGAGAAGAAAGACGTCGTCTCAAAGCGGAACGTCTTGCGGAACCGAAGGTTACGCTGAATAAAAAGACTCTTCTCCGGCAAAAAGAACTGATTTTCATTACAATTCCATTCCTCCTGTACGGAGTCTTGTTTTACTATGTCCCATTGGGCGGATGGCTGATGGCCTTTCAGAAGTACAAACCGCAAGACGGCCTTCTGGGCTCCAAGTGGGTCGGACTGGATGTCTTTAAGTATTTGTTCGGTGAGGAGACGTTTCGATTAGCCTTCCGGAACACGCTGATGATGGGGATAATCAACCTCGTTTTAAGCTTTGTTTTTGCAATCGGATTCGCCTTGCTGCTCAACGAAGTCCGGCTAAGGGCTCCCAAGAGATTCGTTCAGACCGTATCGTATCTCCCCCACTTTTTATCCTGGATCATTGTCGTCGGCATCGTTCGCGATATGTTATCGATGGACAGTGGTATTGTCAACGAAATTCTGGTGGGAACCGGCCTCCTCGAAAAACCCATGAATTTCTTCTCCAAGCCCAATCTGTTCTGGTGGATCGTCGGTTTCTCCAACGTTTGGAAAGAAACCGGATGGAACAGCATCATTTATCTGGCGGCAATTACCGCAATTAACCCGGAGATGTATGAAGCTGCGGCCCTTGACGGTGCCGGGCGATTCGGGAAAATGTGGCACGTTACGTTGCCCGGAATCAAGCCCACCATATTCATCCTTATGTTAATAAATATAGGGAATGTATTAAATGTCGGATTTGAGGTTCAGTACCTCCTAACCAACGGTCTCGTTAAACGTGTTTCCGAAACGATTGACATCTGGGTCCTGTATTGGGGCATCGGTCAGGGTGATTTTTCGTTAGGCACCGCGGCGGGTATTTTTAAAAGCCTCGTTGCTATCATCTTGATATATATTGCCAATTCAGCGGCCAAAGCAGCCGGTGAAGAGCGATTGTTTTAAGGAAGGAGGAAAAAGATATGCAGAATGTTGAACTCCAGCCCAAGACGGATGTTGTGAAAACTAAAAAGTCCAGTTTGAAAAAGATGAAACCGGCGGATGTGATTTTCGTTATCATTAATACGCTGATTCTTTCCTTCGCGGTCGCCATCACCCTGTATCCGATTTTGAATACTCTTGCCGTTTCTTTCAATGATGGCCTGGATGCTCTGCGCGGAGGCATTTACCTCTTGCCCAGAAAGCTATCGTTCAAGAACTACGAAACGGTTTTCAATATGAATAATCTGCTCACAGGCGCACGAAACTCAGTGCTCAGAACAGCGATTGCCTCCGTTTTGCACCTTTCCGTTACCGCATTGCTGTCATATGTTTTGAGCGTTAAAGAATTTGTATTCAAAAAGCCCGTATCGTTGTTCTTTGTGTTGACCATGTATGTTAACGCCGGTCTGATTCCGACCTTTCTGCTTTTTCGCGAACTGAGACTCACCAACACCTTCTGGGTATATGTCATACCCGGCATGGTCGCCGCATTTAACCTTTTAGTGCTGCGCACCTATATGAGTTCTCTTCCCGACAGCCTCCGGGAATCGGCACAAATTGACGGAGCGAACCATCTGACCATTTTCTGGAAAATATACGTTCCGATATGCAAGCCTGTTTTTGCCACGATCGCTCTGTTCATTGCCGTTTACCATTGGTCGGCATGGTTTGATAACATGATCTACAACCCGAGAAACACCGACCTTACCACGCTCCAGTATGAACTGATGAAGCTGATGTCATCGGTAACCAGCCAGACCTCATCGGGTAGCGCATACGGAAGAAGTTCGCAGTCGGTGGCAATCACGCCCACGTCCATCCGGGCGGCCGCAACGATGGTCACCTCGATGCCGATCGTCATTCTCTATCCCTTCCTTCAGAGATACTTTATTACCGGTCTTACGATCGGCGGTGTGAAAGAATAGCATTGAACTCACCGGAGTGCACCTCCTATCTCTATAACAGAACTGCCGCTCGTGTCCGGCTAGGACAGGCGGCAGTTCTGTTATTCATTACATGTTAGGGCTGTTCCATCATTACCAGTATCATAGAGATGAAATAAATAACACCGAGCAGCTGCGGAATAAGAAGGAGCGCACCGGTGAAGGTGAATTTTTTCGCTTTATAGGAATCCGATACGAAGAAACGTCCAATAATAAGAAGCGGCAAGCCGACAATAAGACCGACTAACGCGATAACAAAAAATAGATCCATTTGTTTTCTCCTTTATAAACATGAGCACCTGCATTGCATGATTCGTTTTTCATATTGTTATGTCGATTGTAATATCCGCGATCCGTTTTTTCTTACGCTATTTTCTGACCAAAGAGTTTTGTATTGCAATATAAAAAACTAAAATCACCAGCGGCAGAAGGAGGATGAGTGCGCCAATGAATATCTGCTTCTTCGCTTTGAAGGGATCTGATACGGAGAAAAACCCTCTGATAATGAATATCACTCCAACAATGAGGCAGCCGATCGGAAAATAAAAAAACAATTCCATCGTTTTGGGTCTCCCTTCTATTCCGCCGAACTGATGCTCCAGGATTTCAGTAAATTTTTATCTTGCCGCGAGCAATCGAAAAATGACTGATTTCATCTTTCCTTCATTCATTCGATCAATAATCTCGAATCATGTGTTCCGCAATACTCCGAAGATGCACCTCGGCCGTGTCGACGCCCGGTACACTTAAGTCGCCCGGCCGTATCATCAGCGGAATCTCGGTACAGCCGAGAATGACCGCGTCAACGGCGTTTGCAGCAATGTGGCGTTCGGTCAGCTCAATGACGGCGGCCTTGTCCCCGGGGATGACGATGCCATTTTCGAGGTTGGGGAAAAACAGGCCGTATGAGCGCTTTGCATCCTCCTCCGACAGCGGTCGGGATCCGATGCCGCGCTCAGCCAAAGCTTTATCATAGAGCCGGCTATTAATTGTCGACGCGGTACCGAGCGTCAGTATGTTCCGGTAACCGGCCTGTTCAATGTGATTGCAGGTTACTTCAACGATACTGATCAGCGGTAATGGCGAGCGTTTACTGATTTTCCCGAAAAATATGTGCACCGTGTTGCAGGCTATAGCGGCATGCGCGGCTCCCGCACGCTCCAGATCATATAACGCATTTACCATCAGGTCAATGACGCCATCCTCGTCGGAACGTTCGAAGCACTCCATCATTTCACTCATATTGATGCTTTCAATGAGAAGGTGCGGATAAGCTCCCGTCGCCTCGTGATATCTTTTCACGATGCCCTCATAATAGTTGACGGTCGAAGCGGGTCCAATGCCACCGACAATTCCGAATTTCATTGAGTACCTCCTTGTTTATGCCGCCCTATGGCGGTGGAGATTGCACTGATTGGAGCAAGGCAAATGATACTCTCATAATCTTTCCGCCGAAGGAACGGACATCTCTAGACTAAGGATTCGACAAGATCGGCCGCATCGACGACGCAGCGCCTGCAAACATCCATCATATTCTTCTCTCCAAAGGCCTGCTGCCCCTCGGGTGTCTTCAAATCGATGCCTTCCAGAATCACCCGGCAGACACAGCTGCCGTGAAGGGCCCGGAAACGCTCCAGAAACTCATTTACCTTCGTATATGTATTTTCCTGGTCCGCACGGTCTCCGCCTTCTTTGCGGCCGTACCGCAAGCCAAGCGCCATGACAGCGCCGGTTACGGCCCCGCAGGCCTCCCCGCTTCTTGCAATTCCGCCGCCGAATCCCGTAGCCACTTTGAAAGCCTCTTCGCGGCTCATCCCAAAGCGCTCCGCAAACCGGCTCAGCACCGCCTGCGTACAGTTGTATCCGGAGTTGAAAATCTCTAATGCGTCGGGCTCGTTCATCGTTGTATCCTCCAACTCTGCAAGATCGCAGCCGCATCGTCCGGGCGAAGGCCCGAGCCGACTACCAGTGCGTAAAGGTACCATAATACAGATATGAGTACGGGCAGCAGCATGATCGCGCCCAGGACAATCGAAATAACCGGGGCAACGATTCGATTCCCGGCTTTCTTGTTCCTTCTCAGAAAAACGATTCCGACGGTAAGAAGCGTCGCACCGCCCAGAGACAGAATGATCAGAGCGACAATTGAAACAATAGTTAAAAGAAGGATCATGAGCAGAATAGACATAAATGCCATGACGATATCCCCTCTATATTTAGCAAAGAATATACTCCCTTGAAGCCGATCAATTTAAGCTCAAGCTATCAAGTTACTTATTGAGTATACATCATTCCGCCCTTTGCAGTCAGATGTATGCTCAAATATCGTTCCATCTGTACCTTAAAAAACACAAGAACGACGAGGGTTCTCAGAAAGCTAAACCAATGAGATAAGGATTATTTGAAAAAACATTCCGGAATGCCTTCAACCAAGCGTTTTATGTATGCGTACTATCTGCTTTACGAAAACAATCCGGCCTTAGCTCAAAAGGAACTCGAAGAATTCGAGAAAATAATAGCCGCTAATCCGGACAAAATCGATGTAACCAACGAATGGGATGAGATTCGCAAGATTCAGAGGTGCAAGATATGGAAAGACAGCGGCCGGACCTATATTGTTTCGTGACGATCTTTTTCGATAATCGAAAAGAAATCCTCATTGCTTGCTCGAATCAGACTGTAAGTAAATAATCGATAAGAAATTGAAAAATAAATATGGATGCAGGTACTATTATAATCGCTCCTACAACGATGAAAATAACCGGATCCTTGATGGGCTTTCCTGCATCTATATTCCTTTTCAAACGTACAATTCCGGTGATAAAAAGCGTCACTCCCCCAATAAATAATACAGCAATTGAGAGTAGCAGAAAAACAGCCGGAAGAAATATGACTATGCATTCAAATTGAGTATATGGGATAATTCAGTTGACTGTGTCTATTTGCAAGGGAGCATGCAGATGAAAGCAAACAAATTATTGTTTTGTGTTCGCGTACTTTTCAATTATTTGACCTTGTGCTGGCTTATCCGGGAAACGTATCAAACCGTTAATGGAAGTTATGGATTCGGTAAAACGTTAGATGTCATTTTCTATTCACTCATCTTGATGATTTTTTCTTTTTTTATTTATTCGTTCGTACTTTTCCGTTTTTTGCCGATACTTCATGAGTTTGGCCGTTTTTTGGGTGGCAAACAGACCGGATACTCTCTCATTAGTTCCCAGAGCAGGATCCGGAAACAAGCGAACGTGAACGGTCGTTTGATAAAAAAGAATACCCCATGCCCATCGGTACATTGTGCAGGATGCGCCCGCCCGAGGGAAATCCGCTATCATTCCATATCGGCTGCACCTATTGGGCGGAGGACTGTTTCCCCTAAACATGTCGTTGGTCGGAATGATCATATTTTCGGCATGAATCGTAATCTCGTCGCATTCTTGTTTTGCTTTTTTCCGGCCGTTATAAAAGCGTTTCTATATCAAACCTGGAGTGATCTGGAGCATGCCAGAGCTTGTTATCGGACACTGATGTCCACACCGGGCCTCCAGCGAACGTACGCAATGCCCAAGCAATGCTCCTCTATTTGGAGTTAACCGGCGACTGTAATCGAGATGTCGTTTCGTCCCTTTATGATTTGAAACTAAAGGATTTCTGTAAATCCAACGGAAGCACCCTGCTGGCAAATCGTGTGATGTATGCGTACCATCTGCTTCCAATCATGACGAGATCGCCGCTCAGAAAGAACTCGATTCTCTAAGAAGCATTCTCAACATCTTTCCGGACAAGGCTGAGAAATTCTGGGAGCTGAATGCCATCGAGCAATCCAACGAAAGAATCGAGAAGCAGAAGGCTGATTTGTTTTAGATTCCTTCATTCCCGGCAAGATTTTATGTTTTCTTCATTACCCACCTGCTCTAATTCGTTATGTTCTGGGCGTTTCAGCTGTTGATAGTACTTGTTATATAACGTCCGTTATAAATATTAAGGATTAACAGATGACCAGTGAAAAGAATCGCAAAGACTGTCGGCGTTTGTTTACCACTTTCCCGATACTTCCCTTGTAACGCTCTCTTCAAAATCGGCTAAGGCCTCTTCCTTGGTCAGCTCGCCCG
>CAYGIB010000034.1:0-605 GCA_964349735.1 uncultured Oscillospiraceae bacterium
GTAAGGAGGCACCTGTTGGCAGAGCTTTCTTCCAGACTCATATTATCCACGCAGGATCTGGAGATGCAATTGGGAGTCAGCAAACTCCCATTGTTTATTCACGAGGCGGAGGAAGGGTTTCTTGATATGACCCGCAGAATCGTCGGGTATATCGCAGAGCATCCGCGCGTTCGCGCCGTCTTTATTTCCGGGCCGACATCCTCGGGGAAAACGACATTTACCGAGCGGCTTGCGGCGGGGTTGCGAGAGCGCGGCCGGAGGGCGTGCCGCGTTTCATTGGATAATTACTACGATGTTATCGAACCGATTTTCGATGCGGACGGTCGGCCGGACTATGAGTCGATATATACAATTGATACGGTTATGGCGAGCGAAAATATCTGGGATTTGCTGCGAGGTGAACCGGTCGTTATCCCGTATTTCAATTTTCGCACGCGCAGACGGGAAATCGGTACGCCCGATACCGCGATTTCTCTCGGCTTCGACGGAATTGTACTCGTCGAAGGACTCCACGGCTTGGCCGAAAATATCGCCGGCGTGCTTCCGCGGGAGGAATGGATCGGTGTTTTCCTGATGCCGTACGGGGATATTGTTGCCGACCAGAA
>CAYGIB010000034.1:615-12878 GCA_964349735.1 uncultured Oscillospiraceae bacterium
ATTCCGGAGCGAGGATTTCCGGCTGTTGCGCAGAATTGTCCGGGACAAGCGCCACCGTGGCGCGCATGCACTGGCAACCATCGATTATTGGCCGATGATTTCCGGCTCGGAGCATTTGTATTTTAATGAATACCTGGCCAAGGCGGACTTCTATATTAATTCCATACTTGCGTATGAGTCGCTCGTGATTGCGCCGGTAGCGGCGGCGGACATCCGGGAAGCTCTGGATCAGTATCGAGAAGGGACGATACGACCTTCCGTATTTATGGAACGCACCGTTCCGAGGAAGTCTTTCGCAGACCTCGATACCGCGATCGCGCGAGCGGAGGAATTGATTCGAAGCTTAGAGCGCATTCCGGAGGTTGATGCCAGGAATGTTCCGGATCATTCGATCCTTCAGGAATTCATCGGCGATCTGTGACCGTTCTTTTCTAAGAGAACCGTCGGTCGGAAGTCACCGGAAAAGTGAATAAAGAGCGAATTGCTCAAAGAACAAGCGTTTCCCGGTCTTCTTGACATCTTCGCCCAGACTTGCATAATCATAACTGAGAAAGGGGAGTCGTATATTATGCCGATACGAATCCAGAACAATCTACCCGCTACAGAAATCCTCGAGCGCGAGCATATTTTCGTTATGCCCGAGGATCGGGCATTTCGCCAGGATATTCGTCCGATCCGCATCTTGATTCTCAACCTGATGCCCAACAAAATCGCCACGGAAACGCAGCTTCTGCGCGCGCTTTCCAATTCGCCGCTTCAGATTGACATCGATTTGATGTATACGTCCTCGTATATGCCCAAGAATACCGCAGTCGAGCATTTACTGAAGTTTTATGAGACGTTTGGCGATATTAAGACGCGATTTTACGACGGTATGATTATTACCGGAGCACCGGTCGAGCATATGCCTTTTGAGGAGGTTGCGTATTGGCCGGAGCTCGTCGAGATTATGGAGTGGAGCAAATCACACGTCTATTCGACACTGCATATCTGTTGGGGCGCACAGGCCGGGCTCTATTACCATTTCGGCATTCCGAAGTACGATATTCCAAAGAAGGTGTTCGGGATCTTTCCGCACTGCATGACGTATACCCGTCCGGTTAAGCTGTTTCGAGGCTTTGATGATGTTTTCTATATTCCTCACTCGAGGCACACCGAGATAAAGCGGGAGGACCTTCTCCGGAGGAAGGACTTGCGAATTCTTTCGGAGTCACAGGAGTGCGGCGTGTATGCGGTTTCCGACTTAACCGGACGGCAGATTTTCATCACCGGCCATTCCGAGTATGATATTGGTACGTTACGGGATGAGTATGTACGGGATTCCGGTAAGGGCCTTCCGATCGATATTCCGAAGAATTATTTCCCCGATGACGACCCGACCAGGGAACCCCTGATGAGATGGAGGTCCAGCGCGACGCTTCTTTACACAAACTGGCTGAATTACTATGTCTATCAGGAGACACCGTTTGATTTGTCTACACTGCCGGGAGCCGCTTCCGAGCTCGTAACCGGGATGGATGCCCGCGTCGGTGAGCCGACGAGCGGTTTGACGACTGTGGAAGACGGGACTCCGGGAGGCTGATATGAAGGAAATGGATCATTCGACGGATTCTCCGGAACAAGGCACGCCGAGGTGTATTGATGGAGCCCTGGTTTCGGCGCAGGCTCCTTTTCGACCGACCGACGGACATAAGGGGACCTTCGGAACACTTTTGATTTGTGCCGGCTCACCCGGAATGGGCGGCGCCGCGATTCTTTGCTGTGAAGCGGGTCTTCGGAGCGGAACGGGATTGGTGCGGGTTTTTTCCGGGTCCGACCTGGTCACGCCCATGCTGAATGCTTGTCCTCAGGCGGTTTTTGAGGTTCGTCCGAGCCCGGTCGAAAAGGCCGTTTCGCGCCTTCGAATTCGCGCGGCCGAAGCCGGTGCGGTCGTCTACGGCCCCGGATTGAATCCCGATGAGGAGAGTGCGCTTCCCGAACTGCAGGCACTTATTAACGAAACTCCGCGAATCTTGCTTGACGCCGGGGCGATGAGTGTTCTGGAGAGACACCGCGACCTAATCTTCTCAGCATTACTTCATCGAAAAGCTTCGACGCTGCCGCCGCCGGTTCTGACGCCGCACCCCGGCGAGTTTTCGCGAATCATGCCCGAATGGGATAAATCGGACCGCGCGCGCCTCCCCGGTCGGTTCGCATCCGAGTACGGAGTCATTCTCGTCCTTAAGGGACATCAAACGGCGGTTTTTGCACCGGGAGGGGTATGGTATATTAATACGGTCGGAAACGACGGATTAGCCAAGGGTGGATCCGGCGACGTGCTGGCAGGTCTGATCGGCGGCTTCATGGCTCAGGGAATCGATCCCGAGTCCGCCGCGGTTGCCGGGGTATATTTTCACGGCTTAAGCGGGGACATTACGAGCGAACGTCTGGGGCGCAGATACATGCAGCCGACTGACTTGCTCGAAAGTCTTCCCGAGGCGTTTCGCAGCTGCGGCTGGCAGTAGTCATTACTTAAGGAGCGAACCATGCAAAATTTCCCGGACCGTTCTTGGGCGGAAATCGATATGGACGCACTGGCGCACAATATGCGCGAGATTAGAAGGATTACCTCTCCGCAAAGCGAAATTGCAGCGGTCGTTAAAGCGGATGCCTACGGTCACGGCGCTGTTCAGGTCGCCGAGCTTCTTTTGAATAACGGAGCGAACCGGCTGGCCGTCGCTATGGTGGACGAGGCGGTCGAACTCCGGCGAAACGGCATCACCGCACCGATTCTCACGTTGGGTCATGCGGACGCAAGACAAATTCCGGAGATCATCGAAGCGGGTCTCGAGCAGACCGTTTTCTCGCTGGACTTTGCCCGTGCTTTGTCGGAGCACGCGTCGGCGGTAAAAAAGAGCGTCAACATTCATATTAAGATCGATACCGGTATGAACCGGATCGGGTTTCTTCCGTCCGAGGAATCCTACGAGGATATACTAATGATTTCCAGGCTTCCGGGCATCGTTGTCGAGGGAATTTTCTCTCATTTCGCCGTCGCGGACAAGCCCGATGACGAATACACGAGAAGGCAGTTCTCAACCTTTATGGAGGCGCTTGAGACACTTGCTAAGCGCGGGCTCTCCGTTCCGATCCGGCATATCTGTAACAGCGCGGGGCTCTTGCGCTTCCCGGATATGCACCTCGATATGGTGCGAGCGGGTCTGATTATGTATGGAATGGTTCCCCCGGGCTGCCCGAGCCCGTATACCGACATTGATTTACGGCCCGCGATGAGCCTTAAGTCTTCGGTCGTTCAAGTCAAGACCATTGAGCCGGGTCAGACCGTCAGCTACGGGCGCCGTTTTACCGCCGGCCGCGAGAGTATGATTGCTACAATTCCGATCGGTTATGCGGACGGTTATATAAGGAAGCTCTCCAACCGGGCTTTTGCACTCATACATGGACGGAGGGTGCCGGTCGTCGGAACCGTGTGTATGGATTATTCCATGCTCGATGTAACCGACCTGGACGAGCCGGTTCGGGTCGGCGAAGAGGCGGTGCTTTTCGGGAAGCAAAAAATAAACGGTAAAGATTTCTATCTTTCGGTTGATGAAATCGCCGATTTATCGGATACTATCAATTATGAGATTACCTGCCTGGTCGGTAAACGGGTGCCGCGGGCGTATGTGAGTAACGGAGAAATCATCCGTATGCACAGTTGCATATGGTGAAAGACAAGAATACGAAAGGGGACTTCTGATGGACAAGACAAAGGAAAAGAAAATAAAGCTTTTCGCCGCAAATATGCGGAAACTAATTATTGATGCCGTTTATTCGGCGCAGTCCGGTCATCCGGGCGGATCGCTATCCTCGACGGAGATTTTCGCTTATTTATATGGCGACAAACTTCGCATCGACCCCCGGAACCCGGAGGATCCCAAACGCGATCGCTTCGTGTTGTCCAAGGGACACTGCGCTCCGGGACTGTATGCGGCATTATCGCACCGGGGATTCTTTTCCACCGTTAAAATCAAGGAGTTCCGCCAGTGCGGTTCGATGCTGCAGGGGCATCCTTGTCGCGCCTGTGTTCCGGGCGTCGATATGTCGACCGGATCTTTAGGCCAGGGCATCTCCGCTGCAGTCGGAATGGCGATGATGGGAAAACTCGACAAAGCATCGTACAGAGTGTACGCATTGATGGGTGACGGAGAGCTTCAGGAAGGTCAGGTATGGGAGGCGCAGATGTCTGCGGCTCACTATAAGCTCGATAATCTGACGGCTTTTATCGATTTCAACGGACTTCAGATCGACGGCAAGACCGACGATGTCATGAGCCTCGGATCTATTGAGGCGAAGACCCGGGCCTTCGGATGGCATACGATTATAATTGACGGGCACGATTTATCGCAGATCGAGGCTGCGGTCGAAGAAGCCGAGAGGACCAAGGGCATGCCGACAATGATTGTTGCCAAGACACACAAGGGTAAGGGTGTTTCTTTTATGGAGGACGACGCCGGATGGCACGGGAAAGCCCCGAATCCGGAGCAATATGAGATGGCGATGGCGGAGCTCGATGCCGCACTCACCGCATTGGAGGTGGAAGCATGACGAAGATGGCAACCCGCGAGGCATACGGGAAGGCTTTGGTGGAATTCGGAGTCGATCCCAATATCGTGGTCCTGGACGCAGACTTGTCCAAATCAACCTTCACGGTGCTTTTTAAGAAAGAATTCCCGGAGCGGCATTTCAATATGGGCATTGCCGAGGCAAACATGATGTCGGCTGCGGCCGGTATGTCGACGTGCGGCAAGACCGTTTTTGCTTCTACTTTTGCGATTTTTGCTTCCGAGCGCGCGCTTGAGCAGGTTCGCAACTCAATTTGCTATCCGAATCTGAACGTTAAGGTGTGCGCGACGCACGCCGGTATCTCGGTCGGTGAGGACGGAGCGTCCCACCAGTGCATCGAGGATCTGGCGATTATGCGTGCGATTCCGAATATGCGCGTGATTTCGCCGTGTGATGCGGCTTCAACGAGACTGGTCATTCGTGAGATTATTTCTGCGCCCGGCCCGTTCTACGTTCGTCTCGGCCGTCTCTCGGTCGAGGGCGTATACGGTGAATACGGCGACGAGGCGGATTTCAAGATCGGGAAAGCAAACACCATCCGCGAAGGGAATGATATTACAATCATCGCAACCGGTCTGATGGTGCAGCAGAGCCTCGGAGCCGCGGATATTCTTAAAGAGAAGGGCATCAACGCGCGGGTGATCGACATGCATACGATTAAGCCGATCGACGCTGAGGCGATCGAAAAGGCATCCCGTGAGACCGGAGCGATCGTCACTGTTGAGGAGCACAATATTCTGGGCGGATTAGGCGGCGCGGTCGCCGAGGTGCTCGTCGAGACGACGCCGTGCATGATGAAGCGCGTCGGCATGAAGGACACGTTCGGTAAATCCGGAAAGCCCGAGGCACTTCTAAAAATATTCGGATTGGTTCCGGAGGATATCGCTGTCGAAGTCGAGAAGACCTATGCGCGTAAGATGAGCACCGCGAAGTAAAGCCGGGTCCGAAGGGCTCGAGAGTCCCCGAATGGATCGGGAGCTACTCTCGAAGCCGGATATTCAAAGAAAACGAAACGCCCCGCTGATCAATGTTCTGTACCCCGAATGTTGGACGAAACCGTTCAATGCCTGGATGTGCAGAACTTAGAGCGGGGCGCCTTTATGCCAACAAAGCGCTCGAGCTACCGGACTCGTCCGCGAAGACCGATCGCTCGACCGACAATGCTTGTTCTTCCGCGCTCAAGCTCGCTTCGCGGAACGAAAATCGGTTCATAAGAGGGATTATACGAGAGGAGTGAAACACCGTTCTTGTGTTTCGTTAATCGGTAGAGACGCGCCGGACCGTCCTCGATGCAGATCGCGCATACCTGACCGTCGTACTCTTCGCTGCCCTTAAGAATCAACACCAGGTCGTTTTCGCAAAAACGGGGTTCCATCGCGTTATTAACGACCCTCATAGCAAAAAATGAATCGACGATCTCCCGGTCGCTGACCATCGGAGAAGAGGTGTCCGTATCCCTTAAATAATATGCGATTTCCCGGTAGTTGGTATCGAAGGTTTCCTTGTCGTCAATTCGGCACGAATCAACCGGACCTTGCCGGTAATCGTTAAAAACAGGGAACGAGAGGGTTGAAAAAGACAGGGGGTTCTGATAAATTCGGTCGAGCGATATTCCGAACTGTTCGGAAATCTTCAGTCCCAGATTCAAATCCGGGACGCTGATCTCGCGCTCCCATTTGGAGACGGTCGTTTGATCGACGTGGAAAAGCTCGCCGAAGTCCTTCTGACTCAATCCCGCTTGTTTTCGAATATCCCGCAAAATGCTCATAACCACCTCAGTTAAGGAGTGGTCGGCATCGCTATCGCGCACCGGCCGTTAACTCTAAATTATGACTGAGTGGAATGAGACACAAGGGAGCCCGGCGAAAAACGGGCCGGATATGAATATGAATCATATTATCAAAAACATAAATAGAAATCGAATGATGTATTGTCGTAAAACAGGCTTTTGAAGCCTGCGGCCGTGCTCGTCCATGCATATGGCTTCGTACGTCCGCGCTCGCATTTTCGCGGTTCAGAACAGCTGCTTGTAGAATAGAGCCCTCGGATACTCGCGGGAGAGGTCGACCGAATCGATTAGAAATCCTCTCCTCTGATAGAAACCGGCAACCGCCTCGTTCGAAAGCGCCGTATGCAAAAGAATATACGGGACGCCCTCCGAACGGGCAATCCGCTCGGCCTCGGAGATCAGACGGCTTCCGATTCCCCGGCCGCGGTCACTCTGAAGAACGGCAAACCGCGTCAGGTACATGACAGCGCGGTTGCGAATGTTCTCGTTTTTCTCGAAAAGCTGCGCCTCGGGGTAGCGGTCGGCACTCCGGAAGCAGAGACGCACGGTTCCGACAATTGTCGACCTCTCGTCTTCGGCAACCAAAACGACGGAATCCAGCATGGCGTCGATGATCTCCTGTACTCCTTCGCGGAGGGATTCGAGATGGTCTTCACGAATGCCCGCCAGGGAGCTGTAGGTTCTCATCGAGTCGCGGATTAAGCGATTGATTGCGGGCGCCTCCCAATGCATCGCTTTTCGAACGATGACGGATGTGCTTGAAGAGTCAGGGGCTCCACCCTCGGAGACCGTTCTTTCCTTATGCATTGTTTACCTCAGCAAACAATGAACGAGAATTGCCTTGTGGGCATGCAAACGGTTTTCCGCCTCATCGAAAACGACGGAGCACGGCGAATCAATCACGTCGGCAGTGACCTCGTAGCCCCGATAAGCAGGCAGACAATGCATGAAAATCGCATCCTTTGCTGCGTGGCTCATCAAATCGGCGTTGACCTGATATGGGGCGAAGATTGCCGCACGCTTCTGCTTTTCTACTTCCTGTCCCATGCTGGTCCAGGTGTCGGTATATACGACGTCCGCCCCTCGAACGGCTTCGAACGGGTCAGCGGTCATTTGGACCTTCGACCCCGTAACAGCTGCGTCCGCAAGCGCCTGTTTTACGTAAAATTCAGAACAGGTGTAGCCCTGAGGCGATGCGACGGAGATATCCATGCCGGCCTTCGCACAGGCCTGAAGAAGCGAATTGGCGACATTATTACCGTCGCCGACATAGGCGAGCTTCAAACCCTTAAGAGGGCCCTTGTGCTCCAAGATGGTCAGGAGGTCGGCGAGCGCCTGGGTCGGGTGCTGGTCGTCGCTCAATCCGTTGATGACCGGAATCGATCCGTAACGCGCCAGATCGACGATATCCTGATGCTCAAAGGTCCGAATCATGATGCCGTCGAGCATCCGAGACAGGACCTGCGCGGTGTCGGCAATCGACTCGCCGCGGCCGAGCTGGATGTCGTCCGAACTCAAGAAAAGCGGCTGACCGCCCAATTGATACATCCCTACCTCAAAAGAGACTCGCGTCCGGGTCGATGACTTGCTGAAAATCATCCCCAGGGATTTTCCGGCCAGTAACGGCTCGAAAATCCCCGCCTTTGTCTTGCCCTTCAATTCAACGGCCGTGGCCAGCAGTGCTTTCAACTCCTCAATAGATACATCTTCATGAAAATCGATATAGTTCTTCATTTTCTCTCCTCCGTTTTCCGCTCAGCCGTTCGATATTCCCGCGGATTCCATTTCCGTCAATGCCGCGTCAAAGGCCGAGATAAAGGACATAACATGGGAACGGGTCAGAATCAGCGGCGGGGCCAGACGGATGGTCTGATCTCCGACGGAGCCGACCAGGATCCCTTTCTCAAAAAACTTCTTCTTAAGTGCACCCGATACGGGCTTTGCAAGGCCGATTCCGATCAAGAGGCCGGCGCCGCGTATTTCGTCGATCAGCTCATGCTTGGCGGATAGCTGCCGCAGCTTCTTAATAAGAAACGCCCCGTTCGATTTGGCCTTTCCGACAAGATTCTTCTTCTCGATCTCGTCCAAGACCGCGAGCGCCGCGGCGCAGGCGAGGGGATTTCCTCCGAATGTCGAACCGTGGTCGCCGGGCAAAAAACCGGTCGAAGCGTTCTGACTTGCGAGCAGGGCGCCGATCGGAACCCCTCCGGCCAATCCTTTGGCCAGGGTGAGAATGTCGGGCTCAATTCCGTACTGCTCATACGCAAAGAAGGTGCCGGTACGCGCGACTCCCGACTGAACCTCGTCGATAATCAGAAGCGCTCCGGTCTTGTCGCACACCTTGCGAATCGCTTGTACATAAGCAAGATCCGCCGGAAAAACGCCCGCTTCGCCTTGAACCATCTCGATGATGACGGCGCACGTCGTACCGTCGACCTCCTTGACCAACGCTGCAATGTCGTTATAAGAGACATGTACGACACCCGGCATCAGCGGTGCAAAGGGAATCTGCATCTTCTCCTGGCCTGTCGCTGCGATTGTGGTCATCGTCCGCCCGTGAAACGAGCGACGTGCGGCGACAATCTTCGGGCGAGGCGCGCCTTTCCTATAGAAATAACCGCGGGCGAGCTTAACCGCACCCTCGTTGGCCTCCGCACCGGAATTGCATAAGAATACGCGATCCGCAAAACTAATCTCGCACAGCCTCCGCGCGAGCTCGGCTTGCTTCTCTATATAGTAATAATTGGAACAGTGGATGAATTTCCCGGCTTGCGTCGTAATTGCGCGCACGAGCCTCGGATGGGCGTGTCCGAGCGAGTTAACCGCAATGCCCCCGATCATGTCGAGGTACTTCTCATCCTCGCTCGAAAAGAGATATACGCCCTTTCCATGTGTGAAAACGACCGGGGTGCGCTTGCCGAAGACATTCATGTAATACTTATCGTCCAAATGCATGGTCCACTCTAATTGCTTTTCCATCGCTTTATCCTCTTTGATTATTTACGAATAATAGATCGGGGCTAGATCTTTTCCCCGTCGAAATAAGGTTTCTTCTCTCTTGTGATCATCGTGCCGATACCTTTTCCCGTAAAGATTTCCAGAAGGATGCTGTGCGGAATCCGGCCGTCGATAATATGGGCTCTTCCGACGCCTCTTCGGACCGTCTGGAGACAGCCGAGGACCTTGGGAATCATTCCCCCCGAAATCTCGTCCCGGCTGATCAAATCGGTGATTTCCTGCTCGGTCAGGACGGGAACCACCTTCATGGTACCGTCGGGAAGACGGGTCATCACGCCCTCGACATCGGTTAAAGTCATTAACTTCTCTGCTCCCAGGGCCGCCGCAATCTCCCCTGCGACCGTGTCGGCATTAATATTGTAGCTTTCTCCGTCCGGCCCGATTCCGATCGGAGCAACGACGGGGATGAATTCGTCGCCGGCCAGCATCGATAAGACCTTCGTGTTGATTTTGGTGATGTTGCCGACGTAACCGTAGTCGACGGACTGCCCCGACGCATCGCGCACGAGCTTCTCGCATTCGATCAAATGTCCGTCGATCCCGCAGATGCCGACCGCCTTGGCTCCCTTTTGTCCGAGCTTCGACACAATCTCCTTGTTGGTTTTGCCGATCAACACCATCTGTGCGACCTCCATGGTCTTCTTGTCCGTGATGCGGAGGCCCTTCTCGAAACGGGAGGGGATACCCATGACATCAAGCATCTGGCTGATGTCCGGCCCTCCTCCATGCACGATGACGGGATTGATGCCGACGTACTTCAGAAGCGTGATATCGTCCATGACGGAGGACTTGAGCTCCTTATTGATCATGGCGTTCCCGCCGTACTTGATGACGATCGTCTTTCCCGCAAGGCTCTGAATATAGGGGAGCGCTTCAATAAGGATTTCGGCCTTCCCGATGAGTTCTTTCATGCCGAGGGTGTCGATGGCTTCATTCAGTGTTTTCAAGTCCTTATCCTCCGTGTGTTACTGAACCGCTCATTGTTGAATCGTTATTTTCGAAAATACGAGGCTGCCCGGTCCAAGTCGAACTTTGCCGTTACAAACCGGAAGTCATATTCAGCAGGCCGGTTTCCTCGGGTAGGCCGAACATGACGTTCATCGCTTGAATCGCTTGGAGTGCGGCGCCTTTTCCGAGGTTGTCCAGGGCGCTGAAAATCTTGATACGGTCGGTTGTTGAATCATATTCAACAGCGATGTCGATGTAATTGGTCCCGGCGACGTGGCCGGTGCTCGGCAGCGATGAGCCTTTCTTCACCCGCACAAACGGCTCGTTTGCGTAATCGCTCTCAAGGGCCTCACGCAGGGCAGAGAGGCTACAGGAGCCGTCGGCCGCGGCCGGCTCGGCGTAAATGGTCGCAAGCATGCCGCGTTTGACCGGAATCAGGTGCGGCGTAAAAGTAACGTGAATATCCTCTCCGGCGAGAATCGAGCACTCCTGCTCGATTTCCGTTGTATGGCGATGATTAATAGCCGAATAGGGCTTTATACTCTCGTCCAACTCACAAAAAGAAAAAGGCAGGTCCGCTTTGCGCCCGGCACCGGAAACGGCCGAAAGAGCGTCGATAATAATTCCTTCGGTACGTATGAGCCCGTGCCGCAGAAACGGTGCAAGCGCCAGGATCGAACAGGTCGGGTAACACCCCGGGTTTGCAGTCAGCCTGGATCCGGCCAGCTGCTTCCGGTAAAGCTCCGGAATGCCGTAGACAGCCTCCGAAAGAAGCTCGGGACAAGAGTGTTCCAGTCCGTACGACTCGGTGTACGGCTCAATCGTCCGATATCGAAAATCACCGCTGTGGTCAATCACGCGGATGCCGGACTCCAAAAGCTGCGGAATCGTCACGGAAGAAACGCCGTGCGGAAGTGCGGTAATAACCAGGTCACATTCATTTGCGACCTGAACCGGCGATCCATCCTTGAGCTCCAGATCACAGATTCCCGAAAAAGCCGGATAAATATCCGAGAACTTTTTTCCGGCAAAACTCCGTGAGGTAAGCACAGTGATTTGCGTATTCGGATGAACGGAAAGTCCGCGCACCAATTCGGCCCCCACATATCCGGTTGCGCCGATTATACCGACTCGAATCTTACTCATTGCCAACACCTCGCTATATCTTCCGATAAATTGATTTTACATCAATCACAGCCGGATAGAAATGAAAACCAATCGACTTCAACGGTACGTCGGGTTCGACCGGCTAAGTAATATTTATACAGGATAATGTATAAAGTTGCAGAATTCAATACGGAATCTTCCCGATTTTTCGCGAATATACATTCTGCACAAATAATCAGAGATAATTATGTTTATTTTGACGTATTTCCATGTCAGCACATCCAAATTGTCAACGAAACTTTTGGCTATTTTGGCATATGGAAACGAGGGGTCGCGGGTGATATATTGTTGGTATATCAAAATTACGCCGTCTTGCGACGGTGAATTATCGGAGGTATTCATCATGGCTAGCTTATCCCTTCAACATGTATATAAGAAGTTTGAGGGCGGTGTCGTTGCGGTCAGCGATTTCAATCTGGAGATTGCGGACAAGGAGTTCGTCATTCTCGTCGGACCTTCCGGATGCGGAAAGTCTACGACCTTAAGAATGATTGCCGGACTCGAGGACGTCACCGAGGGTGAAGTTTACATCGACAACAGATTGGTAAACGACGTTCTCCCGAAGGACCGTGACATCGCGATGGTTTTCCAGAACTATGCTCTCTATCCGCACATGACTGTTTTCGACAACATGGCGTTCGGTCTGAAGATCCGCAAGGTTCCGAAGGACGAGATTAAGAGACGCGTGAACGAGGCCGCCAGGATTCTTGAGATTGAGCACCTTCTGGCCCGTAAG
>CAYGIB010000035.1:0-12738 GCA_964349735.1 uncultured Oscillospiraceae bacterium
GGTTCCCGTCGCTTCGATCGTCTTGATTTGGCAGGTTCTATTCAGCTATACCGGTTCGATTAATACATACATTGGCTACTTCGGCGTGGATCGAATCGACTGGATGAAATCGGAATGGAGCCGCATCGTCATTCTTCTGCTGTTTTTGTGGAAGACACTGGGGTATAACATGGTTTTGTTTCTGGCAGCCCTGAACAATGTCCCGTCGGAGCTGATAGACACCTCAAAGATCGACGGTGCCGGAAGCGTTCGCCGGTTCTTTTCGATTAGCATGGTGTACCTGTACCCGACGATTTTTTTCGTCGGAATCATGTCCCTGATCAGCTCCTTCAAGATTTTTCGGGAGGTCTATCTGCTTACCGGCGACTACCCGTATTCATCGCTTTACATGCTTCAGCACTTTATGAATAACGCATTCCGAAATCTCGACTATCAGAAGCTTTGCGCAGGGGCGATTGTGATGGCCTTGGTGATGATTATGATTGTCGGATTCTTATTCCTTGCCGAATTCAGGCTGGGTAGAGAGGTGGAGGAATAGTATGCGGCGGGACGAGCAACATCATGATACCCATGATTTGGATTTCTTCTCGGTTGCAGCCGCAACCGGATTTGTTCCCGATGCAAATGCTGAGTCGGGCACGGCGGATCGTCCGGCGGACAATTCGAAACACTCCGTGAAGAAACCTTCCGAGGAGAAGGTTCGGGCCTTAAATATTCGGAACGTGTATTTCACGGCAGATTTCGACGAGCAGGAGGATCAGTCAATTTCTTCTTCTGCGGAAGTAGAAGAGGCGGAAAGATTTCAGTCCAAAAAGACGGAGGATCAACCGACAGTATCTGTCTTTGACGAGCTGGACGAGTCGGTCGCCGGTAAAAGGCGCATCGGCCGTTATATCAAACTTCATCGCCGGGTGCTTCGCAATAAGGTGGTCACGGGAGTCTTTTTTATCATTGTGCTGGCGACCGCGATTCTGGCGATTTTACCGATTGTTCTTACGATACTGAATTCCTTTATGTCCTCCGCGGAGATTCAAAACCACTACGGTGCCATCTATGAGAGCCTGTCGGGCTATACCGGTGACAAGTCGAACTTTGTTGCAAACCCGAAGCTCCGGTTTGTTCCGGATATGGTCAGCATAGACCAATATACGACACTTCTTCTTAAAACTCCTGCGTATCTTCTGAAGTTCTGGAATTCCGTCCTGATTGTCGTCCCGATCGTTGTCGGACAGATGATTGTCGGCTCGCTCGCCGCATTCGCGTTTGCTCGACATCGCAGGAAATGGTCCGAGGCATTGTTTTTTTCGTACATTATCTTGATGCTCATGCCGCATCAGGTGACGCTCGTTCCCAATCTGTTCATTGCCGACACGCTGAATATATATGGATCGTGGTGGGCGATTATTCTGCCGGGTGTTTTTTCGACATTCAGCGTATTCCTCTTAAGTAAGTACATGCGCCAGATTCCGTCATCCTATATCGAGGCCGCGAAGCTGGATGGAGCCGGGGAGTGGCACATTTTCTGGAACATATGTCTTCCCATGTGCAAAAGCGCGCTGTATGCTATGAGTATTCTCTTGTTCATTGATTATTGGAACATGGTCGAACAGCCCTTACTGATGCTCGAAAACAAGGATCTATACCCGATGTCGGTTTTTCTGTCACAAATCAACCAAAAGGAACTCGGGGTGGCTTTCGCGGCGTCAACGATTTTCATGATTCCGCCGCTCCTGATGTTTTTCAACGGGGAAGAATACCTCATTGAGGGAATATCCCGTTCCGGAATTAAGTAATATAGGCGTCGGGGTACCCATCGTCGAACCCTGAGCCAATGGGAGGTTTATATGGATAATGTCGAGACAAGACAAAAGAGCGGAAAACGCAAGTGGGTCGTCACGGCTGCCGTGGTATTTTTTGCGGTTGTCATACTGCTCACTTTTTTTTCGAATACAATCATGAATTATTCGCTTCCCAAGGTGTCCGCTCAGAATGCCTCCTATGGAATCATTTCGACGAGCAACCGGGCAACCGGAGTGATCGAAGCGGCCGGCAAGGTGGACGTGAAGGCATTCGACACACGCAAAGTGACGGGTGTCTATGTATACGAGTATAACGACGTTTATCAGGGTGATTTGCTGATGACGCTCGAGCCGCTCGTCGAGTCCGACGAGCTCGATTCACTGCGGGATCAATTGGAAGAGATTGAGCTGCAACGATACTACGAAAGCAAGCTTCCTGTGAACACGCCCGACTATACTTATTTGGAAGAAGCGATTTCGGATGCTCAAGAAGCATTAAGTACGGCAAAAACTGATTTGTCCAACGCGAAAAACAAAAGCACGATTGTTACGAATGCCGAAACGATAATCGCGAATTCAAGCGTGTTGATCATTACGTTAACGGCCGAAATCGAGTCGTTGTCCGATATTAAGACGAATCTCGAGCTTGAACTAGCGGAAGCCGAGGAGAACTTGGCTGCGGTTCCGGATGGAGATGATAACAGCGTTGAACAAGCGGAGGTCGATCGGCTCATCGGCGAAATCGCGACAGTAGACACACAGCTGGCCGGGAAGGCGGCACAGGTTGTTACGGAGCAGGGAAAGATTGAGGCGGCCGAGCTTATTTTGGACGGTGTGGAAAACTATCTGCCCGTTGAGGATGCGCAAAAAGCCGTCACGCGTGCAGAGAAGACCTTGAAAGATGCGAAAACTGCGTTGTCGGATCAGAAGAAAATCGATGGCGTCGAAAGAGAAAAAAAGAAGCGGGCACGCGACGAAGAGGATAAACTCATCGATGAACTGAAGAAGAAAATCGAGAGCATCGAGGAAAATATGAGTATTACGGAAATCCGTGCGCCGATCAGCGGCCAGCCGATTGGATTCTCTTTTTTCGCCGGTGATGAAATCATGAAGGACCAAGTACTCGGAACGATAGTCGACCGCTCAGCGGGTTATAAGGCGGACCTTATTTTTACGGCCCAGCAGGCGCGCAGTATGTATATTGGCATGAATTTGCAGGTCAACCAATACACCGCGGAGCGCGCGATGGTCATCGGAATTCGACCGGATCCCAATAATCCGCGCGACTCCCGGATTGTCACCGCATCGGTGGAAGGCGAATACCTGTATGTCGGTGCGAATCTCGATGTCAGCTTTGACGATTACAATCAGCAGTTTCCGTGTGTGGTTCCGAACAGTGCGATTCACGAGGACGGATCGGGCAAATTCGTATATCTTCTCAACAAGAAGAGCGGACCGCTGGGAGACCGGTACACGGCCTCGAAGGTCAGTGTTGAGGTTCTGGCGACGGACGGAAAGGTATCCGCTCTGGATCCGTCCGCGATTCAGGGTCGGCAGATCATTACCAGAAGTGAGAAACCGATTGCAAACGGAGACCAGGTGCGTCTCGAGTATTTCCAGCAGGAGGGCTGACCGGTGTACTTCAAGGATACTGTCATTCGGATCGCGGATGCGGCGAAACGAAGAGTCCGGAGCTTTCTTCGGAAGCTGTTCCGCGCGTTGCCCTTTGTCTTCGCCGGACTGGCACTTCTTTGCATCGTGATTTCAGCGATTCAGATAACCCGTCTCAAGGAGTTTCAATATGATCAGTATGCGGCGGAGCGATGGGCCGGAGATTCGGGTAATCCGTACCGTCAGGTAAGCGTAATCGGTCGGGGGCAGCTTCAAAGCAGCGGGAGCGCAGCGCTTTTCATCGACTCGGGAGTCAGTCTGAATAAGGAAACCATTACCGAACTCAGAAATACCATTTCCGGTATTATTACGACTGCGGAAAGCCAGAAAAAGGATAATGACCCGGATGCGCCCCAAAAGAGCAGCGGACGAGCATGGGTCGACGCATATTACGCGGAAGCCAAATCAATCATACGCGTGACGGTTGACGGGCAAGAAACCGGTGTAAGTACAGAGTCCCGGATAACGGGCGTCTCCGGCTACTATTATCTTTTCCACCCGCGACAAATCCTCTCCGGCAGTTTTCTTGCCGAGGTACCGATTGACGGTCAGACCATTGTATTAAACGAGCAGCTGGCATGGCTCCTTTTCAAGTCGAACGATATTCAAGACCAGACGGTTATGATCGGCATGAGAGAATACACAATTATCGGAGTCGTACGAGAGCCGGACAGGAACGCAGATCGGACAGCCGGCTTTGACGAGCCTCGAGCGTATATGTATTTTGATGAACTGGCGTTGATGAATCAACCGGTAGGCGAGCCGAAGGAATCCTTCGAGAATCAAGAGGCCGGTTCGTATTATTCATCAGGAGAAGGTGAAATCGGACCGGGAGACCTGGCGATTTTCTGCTACGAAGCGGTTCTTTCCGACCCGATTGACGGGATTGCGCTCAACGATTTGAAAACCGCGCTAACCACGTATAATCCGAGCGAAGGAAATTTCTATTTTGTCAACCATACCGATCGCTTCGGATTGCTTCGAATTGCGGATCGTTTTCTGACGGCCGGAGAGGACGTTCCCCAACGTTCGACGTTCACCTTTCCCGCAAGCGAGCTTTCCGCCCAGATTACGGAGCAGTATCTGTCGATTGCGTGGATCATCCTTTTCGTCGCGGTGTTCTTCCTGATCATATCGCTTTTAGCCTCCTTCCTTACCATCCGGAGAAGACTTTCACGCCTTCGTCCCTACGAGCCAAAGAAAGACGCCTCTGAGGACGACAACCCGCGGCAAATTGAAATGGACGACTCGTTCTTATCCATTCGAAGAGTATAATTTTATTAAAGTCTCAACCGCTCGAAAAGCTTGCCGCTACAGAAACTGCGGAGGATATACCCTTGAATGAACGTTTCCGTGCGTTATCCAAACGGATAACTCGACGTATTGCCGCAGGCTTAGCTTGCGTCAGTTTGTCGGTATCGCTTTTCGGCTGTACCGACGGAGTAGCCGCTTCGTCTGAGGACATTGTGAAGACGGAGTTTTTTGCAATGAATACATATATGCGCATCGAGGTGCGGGGCAGGGAGGCAGAGGCGGCTGTCGCCGCCGGCCGCGAAGAGGTGTACCGGCTTGAACGGCTTTTTTCGCGCACCGACCCGAAAAGCGAGGTGTCGGCTATTAACGCCGCGGGCACGGCCTGGACGGAGGTTTCCGATGAGACTCTTCTTTTGATAAAAACAGCGATTGAATACAGCAAGAGCACCGGCGGAGCGTTTGATATCACCGTCGCGCCGGTTATGGATTTATGGGGCTTCACAGATGGTCACAATCGTGTGCCGGACGAGGACGAGCTCGAGTCGGTTCGCGCATTGATCGGATACGATCGCATACGGATTGACGAAGTCGGGAACAGGATATGTATGAGGAGCGAAGGGATGAGCTTGGATTTGGGCGGTATCGCGAAGGGATATGCCGGTGACCGTGTTCTTGACATCATTCGCGGGTTTGACATTGAGGCGATTCTAATTAGTCTCGGAGGAAATGTTTCCGTTTATGGCCGGAAACCCGGAGGTGCTTCTTATAGAGTTGCGATTGCGGATCCCGGAAATCGACAGGAATACCTTGGTGTTTTGACCGCGGACGACACGGACGTCGTCACCTCGGGAGGATACGAGCGCTTTTTCGAGCAGGACGGAAAGGTGTATATTCATATCATGGATCCGGCGACGGCTCGACCGGCGGAGTCCGACCTGCGATCGGTCAGTGTAATTGATCCGGACGGATTAAAAGGCGATGTTCTGTCGACTGCTCTTTTTGTAATGGGAAAGGATGCGGCGATTAAATACTGGAGTGAGCGTCGGGATTTCGGACTGGTTCTGGCGGTTTCGTCCGACGAGGTGCTCGTCAGCCGTAACCTTCAGGGTGTTTTTGCCGTTTCGGAAGGAAAGAGCGTGACGTATTTTGACTAGTCATTCCGAAAAATCACGTGATGAAGAAAGAGGGCCAATCGTCCCCCTCTTACATTTTGTCGTTCGCGACCTGATTTTGATTGTCGCATTAATTCTCATCGGCCTGATTCCGTTTGGCATCATGCTGAACGCGCAGGGTCGCCGGACGGACGGTCGAGCAGAGGCGGTTCTGACCGTCGCGGGAGAAGAGGTTTGGCGCTATTCGATCGAAGACGGAGTCGAACCGGCCGAATACACAGCGGATATTAACGGACTGAGCATAACCGCGAGCGTCGACGAGACCGGAGCGTGGGTCAGCCACTCGGACTGCCCGGACCGGATTTGCGTCCATACCGGTAAAATATCAAAGGTCGGACAGACGGTCGTCTGCGTTCCTTTTCGGGCGGTGTTGCGTATCGAAGCGGCAAATTCGGACGACACGAGGGTTACGGATGACATCGGCATCGTCGACGCGGTTGCCGGCCTACGCAGGAAAAAATGAAGACCCGGACGGTTCATTTAAGCATGTGGGGAGCGATGACGGCGATGTCTCTCTCGCTGACCGTGGCAGAGGACGCGCTCATTCCGGCCGGACTTTTTCCGATTCCGGGATTTCGGCTCGGGCTTGCAAATATTGTTATCCTGATTGCGGTGTATCTCTTCGGTGCGTTACCGTCGATTGGTATCGTGTTATTACGAACTACGGCGGTGCTTGCGTTCGGAGGAAATCTGAGCGCGTTTCTTTTTTCACTGTGCGGAGGATTGCTGGCAGTGCTTATTATGTTGGCCCTCCGCCGGACAAGGCAATTCTCCCTCTTCGGGATCAGTGCGGGCGGGGCTGCGGCACATTCCGTCGGACAAATTCTCGCCGCCGTTCTTCTGACCGGAAGTTCACAACTGTTCTTTTATCTGCCGTTTCTGATGTGGGCATCCATTGCGGCGGGGCTATTGGTTGCACTGATTGCCGTACCGGTGTACCGTGCGATTGAGGTGTTTATCCGGGCGCCGAGAAGCAATTGAAACCTTTTCAAAATATCTTTGCAATATGCTAAAATGAATGAATAACGCAGGAATGTTTTAAGGATGATTCGAGGGTATTCATGAAGCAACCGGACAATCCCTTCTGGCCGAAAAAAAGCATTCTGCACCCTTCTCCTCCCAAGGAACCCTATGTACCGGTCCGCTGTGTCCGCAATACACTCACCAGAGAAGAACAGCATACTATTGACCAGGTGATTGTGAGTAAATTCCAACTTCCGCTTACCACCGTAATGGAGCACGCCGGAATAGCGGTTGCCGATGTAAGCGCTTATGTCGCCGGTGCGACCACCACCCCAATCCATATTTTCGCGGGAAGAGGCAACAACGGCGGCGACGCCTATGTATGTGCCAGACTTCTCCAATCGCGCGGCTTCTCGGTCACGGTCTGGGACTGCTTTCCGGATGTGGAGCATACCGGAGCGGTTCAAATCATGCGCGAAGCGGCGAAACGATTGGGCATAAGGATTTGCCCTGCGGCGGAATTCGATCCGCAGAAGCTGAGAAGCGGCGTTTCGCGTATGATTGACGATCGGGTGTCGGGAATCCCCTGCGTAATTGTAGATGGAATTCTCGGCACCGGGTATGAATTTAGCCGGCCCTTACCGATGTATCTTCAGATTATTACCGGGAAAATCGAGGAGGCGCACACCCGCGGAGCGCGGGTGGTTTCGATCGATATTCCAACCGGCGTCGATTCGGACACATCCGAGATTGACCCATATGCCGTTGCCGCCGACTGTACGGTTACCTTTATTCTTCCGAAGCTCGGCATGACACGAGGCAAGGGGAAGGAACTATCCGGCCAGATTCGCATTTTCCCGCTGGGACTGCCAATCAATTTTGCGGACATCGCACTGGGTCCGCCGAAGGAATAGGGCAATCATTTATTTATCGAGGTGAGAATGGATGAAAATCGCTTTTTATGACGCAAAGCCCTATGACCGGATATGGTTCGATCGGTTCGCGCAGGATTACAATTTTTCAATCCGATACATCGAGAGTCGCATTTCGACGGATAATTACGTCCTGGCAGACGGCTGTGAAGCGGTCTGCGTTTTTGTCAACGATGAGGTGAATGCAGAGGTCATCGACCGACTCCATTCGATTGGGATCCGCGCGATTCTTCTGCGATGCACCGGTTATAACAACGTCGATTTCAAGTCGGCTTTTGAGAAAATTCACGTCATGCGTGTGCCCGCATACTCGCCATACGCCGTTGCGGAATACTCCTGCGCGCTGCTGCTATCGGTTAACCGCAAAACGCATCGTGCATACTCCCGTACGCGGGATCATAACTTCTCGATTAACGGACTCATGGGAACGGATTTATTCGGCAAAACCGCCGGGGTGATCGGAACGGGTAGAATCGGCCGCGTAATGGCAGGAATTCTCAAGGGCTTCGGTATGCGCGTCATCGCATACGACCCATACCCTCCGAATAATGCCGACTTCGAAATGGTTGATCTCGAGCAGATTTGGTCGCAATCCGACGTTATTACGCTTCATTGTCCGCTGACGCCCGAGACCACGCATATGATTAATCGGGAGACGCTCTCGAAAATGAAAGATGACGTTATTCTGATCAATTCCTCGCGCGGAGGGCTGATTGACACATCCGCGCTGATCGAGGCCGTCAAAGGCAGAAAGATCGGTGGCGTGGGATTGGATGTCTACGAGGAGGAGGACGAGTATTTTTTCGAGGATCGGTCCAACGATATCATGGAAAACGAGGAGCTGGTTCGCCTGATGAGCTTCCCGAATGTGCTGGTGACGTCGCACCAGGCTTTTTTCACGGCAGAGGCGATGGAAGCGATTGCACGAACCACACTGCAGAACCTGGATCGACTTCGGAACGGCGAATATCTGGAGAATGAAATTTGTTATCGATGCGGCAAAGAGGGTGTCTGTGAGCGGGGGAGTAAAAAGGAAAACTGCTTCTGACGCGCTTTGTTGCATTCGCGCGTTGCTTAATGAGGGAAAGCTTGAAGCTTTTGGACAAGAGGCATAAAATGTATTACGATTGGGCGTATGAGGTGAAGAGGAGAAGGTATGAAGCTGCCGGACTTTTTCAAGGGGTTTAAGCGCAAGTCGGACACCTCCGCAGAGGACGGCGCATCCGATTCCGAATCGGAATCCGTGGTTCCCGGGAATGCGACCGATGAGTTCTCGACGCCTCCCGCCGGAGGGGACCCGGCACACTCGACAGAGCCGTTAACGAATGCGGAAACGGTCGAATCGAAGGAGCAGAGCTCCCCTGCGGGTAGCAACACTGCACCCGAATCCACATCGCATCAGCCGGAAACGCAAAGAAGTGAAGCCCCGCCTGCAAGCGTAGTGCAAAGAGAGCCGGACAGTGTGGAAAGCTTATGGTTTTCGCTTGTTGATAATCCCAATAATGAGAAGAACCTGAACCAACTAATTCGCTATTGCCAGACGCGAAAGGGATCGTCAGCTGTTCAAGCCGCGCTCGGAGAGCTGGCCATGGAGGAGCACAGCTTTTTGCCGCAGCTAATCCTGTCGGCGCGGGCGCTCGAGCGAAAAGAACTCAAAGAAGCCCTTCGGCACTACGATGAACTTCTCTCCCGCGGTACACCGAACGATTATTCTCTAATGCGCATGTCGGCCGATTTGGGACGACACGGCCACCCCGAGGAGTTAATCCGGCTGACACTGCCGTGCTATATTCCCGAGAAGCATAACGCCTATATCGGACTGAACCTCCTGCAAGCTTGTCGGGAAAGCGGCCGGATTTCGGAGGGACGAGCGGTATGGGCACGGCTTCGTGCATTAAACCGTCCCGGAATTACGACGGCGCTGGAAAGCTTTTCGGCTATGTTTGCGCCGAAGGAATCTTTAGCCGTTAAGCCCGGCCCGGCCGACAGCCCCAAACCTCCGGATGACAGCCTTGGCAGCTCGGCCGACCGCAGAATAATTCCGGATGGAAAACGGGCAGCCACGAGTGATAATCAGACATCTCCGGTCGATGGGAATGCCTCAGAAGAAGAGGAAGAAACACCCGATTTGCCCTATAGCACGGAGAAGCGACCCCGAATGATTGACATCCCGATATGGAAGCTCTGGCTTCCGGCGCTGCGGGATATTCTGCCGAATCCGGAGCCTGCGGATCGAGTCGGCATCTTTTTGTATTCGGATACATCCTCTACACCTGCGGGCGAAGAACGAATATCCTCCCGAGCATTTGCTGCGGGTTTGCCGCTTCTGATCGGTGAGAAGTTGCTTTTTGCCGCTCCGGTGATTCCGGTTGTATTTTTCCCGATTTCTTTTTCAAAGGGACCGGATTTCGGCGTAACCGAGCCGAATGTGGAGGGACTATTTACACTATGCACCAAGGAATCGCTGCAATACCTCATCGCCGGTACAATCGGCTTCGACGGGCAGAACCGTACGATTAAGACGTGGATTCTCGATTACGCGAAGAAGACGGCCCGCGTGCTGTCCCGAAGCTCTGCGGCGACGGAATTTGGCGATACCGTAATGGCACATATCGAAGAGACCATTGAGCCGTTCGCGGATAAAAACTACGCGTTCGAAGCGAAGCGGCGCGGCTTTTCCTATTCACCTCCGAGCACCCCGATGATCGAGGCTCATCTCGACGCGCTTGTGCGGTTGAATCTCCGTTCACTCGCTGATTCCGGGCTTTGTTCAACGGACATTTTATGTACCCAGGAAGAATTTCTGGAGTCTCTCGCGCAGTTGTGCCGTGCCAAGCCATTCAGCCAGAATTACCTGATGATGCTTCTTGCCGGTATGGTTTCTGACCGCGAAAACGGAGGGGAGACATACCGAACATATCGTGAATTGCTTTTCGATAATACACACAAACTGCAGTATACGCCATGCGTTACCTCGGCGAGAAAAACCATCGACATGGTACTGAGCACTTAGAGCATTGGTGCATTCGGGTCTCCCGACAAGAGGAGGGAAAATTACATGAAAAAGTCTGTCGTCGCTTTATTTATCGCCTTCACCTTTCTGCTTTGCGGATGCATTGATTTCCCGTTTCTGAGAGATGATTCTCCCGGGGCAACAAGAGAAACCGAGGATGAAACGCAAATAAGCGTCCCGGTTACCGAGACGACCGCCGTACCGGTTCCGGAAACCACTCCGACCCCGACGCCGGATCCGAATTCGGTCATATACGGGGGCATCATGATTACATACGATTTTTTTGAGGATGAATACAAGGATGCCGAGGACGATATGCTTCTTGCCGCGGGGAATCTGCAGCATGTGACCGTCTCCATTCCGGCCTATCCGGCGGCGGCGGAATTAATCAACGATACCTTAAGCGTGATACGTGATGAGAACATGGCGATGTATAAGGAGACATGCCTGGGTGCCCAGGACATTTATGATGATTTCGGCATGCCCGGTCTGATTGGACCCTATGAGGTAGCGGCAAGTGTCGAGCCGACCTACATCACCGACAAGCTGATTAGTTTTTCCGTTTCCGTATATACATACTTAGGCGGAGCGCATGGAAATACGACCATAGCAGCATATAGTTTCGACGCGCGAACCGGTGACTATCTAACGTTCGACGATCTGTGTTCGGATTCGGATGCGTTTGAGTTATTTATACAAACCGAAATTATCATGCAAATCGAGGCGCTTCCGCCGGAGAACCGTATGGTTTTCGATGATTACGCAACGACGGTCATTTCTGCCTTCCCCGGTGCCGCATGGCTTTTCTCGGACCGGGAGGGCGATATCGTACTGCAGGTCACCTATCAGGCATACGATATTGCCCCTTATGTGGTGGGTCTTCCGACCTTCAATATACCGATTGACGACTGCCTGCCGTACTTTAACGCGTACGGAAGCACGTTGTTTCAAGAGTAAAATTGACTGAGGACGGATCTTGTCGGCAACAAAAAGCAGGCCAAGCGGCCTGCTTTCATTTTGTTGAATGGTCAGCGAATTTACCCCTTCATACCGAAACTAGCCGGAATATTATACTCAAACCCATACCCGTCTGTTGCGACCAGGAAGCAGTCCGGGTTTTCTGCGATTTCATTTTCGAAATAGCCCTTGCTATCCCACTCGAAAACGATCGACTCCGTCACGAAAAACACTTGATCCGTACCTTCGATGGAAGCATGGCTCATCAAATCAATTTCATGAATCAAGGTATCCCCCACCTTAACCTGAAGCTTCAAGGCGACGAATTTCAGCTTCTCATCGTCTCCGAATCGATTGCGTATGTCAATGTAGTTCAGATTTACATTTACGATTTGGACATCGGGATTCATGTTGACAAATTGGGCAAATACATCGGAATGAATCCGATCATAGAAGTCCAATGTCGGGTCGATGGTTAGGATTTTCTCGCTTCGCACGGAATCGATTCCGGCGCTATAGCTGATTTCATATTTGTCTTCACTTAACCATGGGTTCGGGTACGTATCAACCGGGAGATCTGCCGAAAAAATGTTGTCGTCTCGTATTGCGGTAACGGACGTGGCTTTTCCCGCATGTTGATAATGGATCATTACCGGATCGGAGGGGTTGTATTCTTTCAGTGAAAAGGTCACGTGAATCGTCGCGGTATTATTCTTTGCGTTCAAATTACCGATGGTGTATGCGGCATCGAAAACATTGCTGTTCTGGCGCGTGAGCTCCTCGAAAATCTCCCCCTTGAGTCTTTCCAGTTTGGAATCCATGTTCGCGCTGAATTCGCTTCTCAGATAAGTTATATCGGACGAGAGCTCGTCCATGCGGGTCTGTTGCCGATTAAAGTAAGTTATGGCTGCAATAAAAATGATTATCGCGAGCACTCCTCCGGCGATAGTAATAAAGCGTTTTGTATTCATATTTGC